>JAYVST010000727.1:0-4521 GCA_043775255.1 Burkholderiales bacterium | reverse complement strand
AGCGCGGTGACTGCATAGCGCAGCGGCGAGTTGGGTGCCAGCACCCCGAAGTAGCGATGCCGATGTTTGCGCGGTGGCGGAATCAGCGCCGCCAGCCGGTCGAGCAATTGCATCGGTGTTGGCATCAGGCTGACGCTGCCACCCGGGCCGGGCTTGTTGCTCTCGTAGACCGGATGCTCGGCGTCGATTTCACGCAGCCGTTCCAGCGCAAAGGCGGGACGGGCGCAATACCGCAGCAGCCGTTCCAGACCGCAGCGCGCGTGCGCCTCGATGTGCACATCGGCATCGACCGAGAAGCCGCCGCCGTGTTCCCACGTGGCCATTGCCTGCGCATCGTCGGCCGGCAGCAGGCGGCGCCGCAGGGCCGAGCGCAGCAGTCGTTGGCGCACCGCTGCCTGAACGTCCCCGATCGCGGGCACATCCAGTGTGCTTGCCGGGTGAAACACCGCGCCACCCTCCGCATCGGGCTCGAACACGCCATCCACCACCACGCAGTGGAAGTGCGGATGGGTGTTCAGCAGCGCGCCAAAGCGGTGGCTAAAGACCACGGCGCCGAGGCGGGACGCCGCGCTGGCGCCGGGACTGTCTTGACGCAACACCCGCTCGATGGCGTCGAGGGTGGCGATGGATGAGGAGGCCGAACCGGCGGCGTCCACCCATTTGTTCAAGGGTTCGTGCAACTCGCAGTCAAACCACGTTTCTAGTGCACTGCCCGGCAATTTCCGAGCCGTGAAAAACGTGCTTCTAGCCGATGGCGTTGTTGCGAATCATTGAGGCACACACGGGCAGGCTGGGGCTCGTTCAAATCGCGCGATCCCTTGTCCGCATCACTTCGACGCCGCCGATGCGCCAGGACTTGTCCGGCTGACGCTGCATGCGATAGCTTACCGTCCACGCCGCGCTGTCGACGTCCTGCATCTGCACGTCTTGCAGAACTTCGCCTTCGGCCGCTTCGGGGCGCAGGAACGCCACGCTGGCAGGTCGATATACCACCGGGTAGCCGCGTTTGACCATCGCCAGAAAGCGGTCCGGCGTGCCGAACAATTGGCGGATCACCGGCGCGGCAAATGAGAAGGCGCGCGGGGCGTCGTCAGCGGCGAAGGCATCGAGTTGCTGTTCGATTACCTGGCGGATCGCCACGGCATCGCTTAGCGCCACGTCCTGGGCGTGTGCGGTCATGAGGAAGGCTAGGACCAGCCACAAGGCAACGGTGAGCTTCAAGGCGGACTTCATCGCAGATTCTCCCGGTTCGGTTCAATGCGGGCTTAGCGGGCCCGGGCCTTCGCTGATCTGCAGTTGCGCCAGACGCGCATACAAGCCGCCTTCGGACAACAGTTGCGCAGGGTCGCCGGATTCCACCACCCGACCCGCGTCAAGCACGATGATGCGGTCGGCATTCCTCACTGTCGACAGGCGATGCGCGATGACCAGCGTGGTGCGGTTGCGCGCCGCCGCTTCGATCGCACGCTGAACCGCCTGCTCGGATTCGCTGTCGAGCGCGCTGGTGGCCTCGTCGAGCAGCAGCAGAGGCGCGTCGCGCAGGATCGCCCGCGCGATGGCGATACGTTGCCGTTGGCCGCCCGACAGACGCACGCCGCGTTCACCGAGAAAGGTGCGATAGCCGTCCGGCAGGCGTTCGATAAATTCGTCCGCGTGGGCGGCGCGGGCGGCGGCGACCACCGCAGCGTCGTCGGCCTGCGGGTTGCCATAGCGGATGTTCTCCATGGCGTCGGCGCCGAAAATCACGACATCCTGCGGCACGATGGCGACGCGCGCGCGTAGCGTCGCCAGGTCGGCGTTCCTGAGATCGACGCCGTCGATCTTCACCGCGCCGGATTGCGGATCATGGAAGCGCAGAAGCAGCTGCATCAGCGTGCTTTTCCCTGCGCCGGAAGGGCCGACCACGGCGATCGTCTGGCCCGGTTCCACGACAAACGACACGTGGTCGAGCGCCGCCTGCAGCGCTCGCGAAGGATAGCGAAACACAACGTTATCGAATTCCACGCGGGCGCCGCCGGCGCCGTTCACGCGTGGAAACGGCACGGGCGTCTGGGGCGAAGCGATGTGCGGTACGGCGGTATACAACTCCAGCAGGCGCTCGGTGGCGCCGGCCGCACGCAGGATGTCGCCCACCACTTCGGCCAGCGCGCCCACGGCGCCGGCCACCAGTGCCACATAGATGATGGCCTGCGCCAGTTGCCCGGCCGTCATCCCGCCCGCCGAAACCGCCCGTGCGCCCATCCACAGGCCGTAGATGGCGCCGCCAAAGATGATGACGATGACGATAGCGGTGAGCCAGGCGCGGGCGCCGGTACGGGTGACGGCGGTGGTGAACGCGCGCTCCACCGAGGCATCGAAGCGCTTCTTCTCGAAGCCTTCGTTGGTGAATGCCTGCACCACCGGCATCGCGGCCAGCACTTCTCCTGCCAGCGCGCTGGCATCGGCTACCCGGTCCTGCGAGGCGCGCGAGAGCTTGCGTACGCGCCGGCCAAAAAGCGCCACCGGGATCACGGTGGCGACGATGATCGCCAGAATCATGAGTGTGGCCTGCGGATTGGTGATGACCAGCATGGTCAGGCCGCCGGCGAACAGGAACAGATTGCGCAAGCCCATCGAGACGCTGGTGCCGATCACCGTTTGCACCAGCGTCGTGTCGGTGGTCAGGCGCGAGAGCACCTCGCCGGTCTGGGTGGTCTCGAAGAAGCGCGGCGCCTGCATCAGCATGCGGCCATAGACTGCGGCGCGCAGGTCGGCGGTGATGCGTTCGCCCAGCCAGCTCACCATGTAGAAGCGCGCGGCGGTGAATATCGCCAGCACCATCGCGATGGCGAACAGGGCGAGAAAGTAGGTATTGATCTCGTTTGCGGCGCTGGCGACGGTGAAACCGTGGTCGATCAGGTTGCGAAACGCGAGGGGAATCGCCAACGTGGCCGCTGCCGCCATGCACAGGAACAAAAAGGCCAACGCGAAGCGGCCGCGATAGGGGCGGCAGAACGGCAACAGGTGTTTCAGAGGGGAGATGCGAGTCAGATTCACTTCGTGCCTGCGCTATGCGGGAGGTAAGGCGTGGCGACGCACCGCCGCCGCACGCATTGTCACCCCAAAAGGACCTCAAGCTCCCCGAATCCGGCGGCGGCCCTCCTGCTTGCCATACAATCCAACGGATGTGCACCGCAATCTTTCGCCGACTCGAGCGCAGCGCCTGGCTGCTGGGATGGCTTATCGTATTCGCGTGTCAGGCCGCGCACGGGCAACAGCAATTGCCGCAAGCACAGCGCATTGCCACCGGCACCGGCTTTTTCGTCACAGCCGACGGCTATTTCGTCACCTGTTTCCATGTCATTGTCGGGAGCCAGCAGATCGTCCTGCGCAACCTCAAGGGGCAGACATTCCCCGCGCGCCTGGTGCTGGCCGATCGCGGCAATGATCTGGCCATCCTCAAGGTCGAAGGCAGCTTCAGGCCGCTGCCGGTGGGCGCCTCCGGCGCCATGCGGCGCGGTTCGGCAATTGTCACCATGGGTTTTCCCAACGTGCGCCAGCAGGGTATCGAACCGAAGGTGACCGACGGCATCATCAACAGCTTTTCCGGCGCCAACAACGATCCGCGCGTGTTCCAGGTCAGTGCGCCGGTCCAGACCGGCAACTCCGGTGGCCCGCTGGTGAGCATGGAAGGCAACGTGATCGGCATCGTCGCCTCCAAGCTCGATGCTGCGGCGGTCGCGCGCCAGACCGGCGACATTCCGCAAAACGTCAACTACGCCATCAAGTCGCAATACCTGCACGAACTGCTCGAACGCGCGGCGGCCGCCGAGCCTCTGCTGCGTGAAGGACTGGTCAAGCCGTTCGTCGGCGAGAAGGCGCGCGTGGTCGACATCGTGCCGGCGCTTGAAGACGGCATCGCACTGGTGGTGGCGCGCAACGCCTCGCCCACCGCCGCGCGACCCGGCGAAGGCCGGCCCGGCGATGCGGCGGCGGTGCCGCCCCCCGCGCCCGGACGCGAATCGCCCGAGGCCGCGCCGCCTGACGAACGGCGCGAGCGCGCGGCGCGCCTGGTCACCGAATACCGGCAGCTGCAGCGTGATCTGGCGCGCATCGGCTTCGAGGAAATCGCCCTGGTCAACCAGGCCAATACGTTGAAGCTGATGCTGCGCTTCGAGCCGAATGCGCAGACCGAACAGCGCCAGGGCGAACTGGCTGCCGTGACGCGCAAGCTCGAAGAGGTCGGCACACGCAAGGCGGAGGTGATCCGGCGCATGAATGAAGTGGCCGTCGAGGTGCGCCAGTTGCAGTCGCAGGCGAAGGGCAACACGTGAGGGACTCTGCCATCGCGCGACATGTGATGCGTGTGGCCTGTCCGCACGATTGCCAGGTCGAAGTCGAGCGCATTTGACTTGCGCGCGCATGCCCTGGTGACGATGTGACGCTTTTTTCCAGTTGGCCGCTTTTCGCCGGTCTGGTCTTCTGCGCCATGGGCGTTGCGTTCGTGCATCTGTCCTGGCAGAAGTATCGCCACTGGCCGCG
>JAYVST010000726.1:0-3698 GCA_043775255.1 Burkholderiales bacterium | reverse complement strand
GTGATCGGCTGGCGGCGCGATTTCCACGCCAACCCCGAATTGGGCAACCAGGAAATCCGCACGTCGGCCATCGTTGCCGCGCACCTCACCGCTCTGGGTCTGGACGATGTCCGTACCGGCGTTGCCAAAACCGGCGTGGTGGCCACCCTCAAGGGCGGCAAGCCGGGACCCTGCGTGGCGTTGCGGGCCGACATGGACGCCCTGCCGGTCGCCGAGCTGGTCGACGTGCCGTTCGCCTCGAAAGTGCGCACCACCTGGGGCGGACAGGAGGTGGGCGTCATGCACGCGTGCGGGCATGACTGCCACACCGCCATCCTGATGGGGGTGGCCGAGGCTCTGGCCGCGGTGAAGGACGAACTTTGCGGCACAGTCAAATTCATTTTCCAGCCCGCCGAAGAAGGCCTGCCCGACTACGAGAAAGGCGGCGCCAAACTGATGATCGAGGAGCTTGCGCTGGAGAATCCGCGCCCCGACGCGATCTTCGGTCTGCACGTGATCTCGCACCTCAACGCCGGCCAGATCGGCTATCGGCCCGGCGCGATGATGGCCTCGACCGACAATTTCTGGATTCGCATCCATGGCCGCCAGACCCACGGCGCGATGCCCTGGCTGGGGGTCGATCCGATCGTGACCGCCGCCCAGGTGGTGCTGGGGGCGCAAACCCTGGTGTCGCGTCAGCTTGACATCATGCACGAACCGGCTGTCGTCACCTTCGGCACCATCCACGGCGGCGTGCGCGAGAACATCGTGCCCGACGAGGTGACGCTCTCCGGCACCTTCCGCACTTTCGACGAAGGTCAGCGCGAGTTCATCCGCGAGCGCTTGGCCGACACGGCGCAGAACATCGCCTGCGCCTGCCAGGCGCGTGCCGAAGTGCGGACCTTCAAGGGCTACCCGGTCACCGTCAACGACACCCGGCTCACGCTGTGGAGCCTGCCAACGCTGGAACGGGTGGCCGGCAAGGGCAACGTCGTCCACGTGCCCAAGACCGGCGGCGGCGAGGATTTCGCCTACTTCCAAAAAGAGGTTCCGGGCGCGTTCTTCTTCATCGGCATCACCGCGCCGGGCCAGGACGCGAGCAAGGCGCCGTCCAATCATTCCCCCTTGTTCCGCGTCGACGAAAGCGGCCTCTTGCCCGGCCTGCGCCTGCTGACGCGGCTGGTCCTGGACTACCAGGCCAGTCCTCCCGCAACCTGATCCGCCGCGAGCGCCACGCCATGCCCGTCGACAACACGACTGTCATCCGCCCGATCCAAGCCCGCGACGAAGCCGCCTGGCGCGAACTGTGGGCGGGTTATTGCCGGTTCTACGAAGTCGATCTATCAGCCACCGTCACCGACCATACCTGGCGGCGCATTTGCGACCCGTCCGCGCCGGTGGCGGCGATCGTCGCCCTGCAGGACGAATCGGAGGTTATCGGGATGTGCAACTACATCCTGCACGAGAACACCTGGGAACTGGCGCCGGTGTGCTACCTCGAAGACCTGTTCGTGCGGCCGCAGGCGCGCGCCGTCGGCGTCGGGCGTGCGCTGATCGACTGGCTGGTGGCCAGGATGCAGGCCGAAGGCTGGTCGCGCATTTACTGGAATACCAAGGAAAACAACTATCGCGCGCGCGGCCTGTACGACAAGTACACGCCGCGCGACCCGTTCGTGCGCTACGTGATCAAGCGCAAGTAGATCGGCGCGAGACGCGCGGAAGAAAGGGGCGGTGCCGGGCCGCTGCCCGCTTGCGACACCCAGTTACGGAAGCGGAACGACAAGACGAGCAAGGCAGGCCGCCTGTCGGACCTGGGGAACGTAGGCTGCTAGCGCAGTCCGCCGGGCATCGGGTTGAGCGGCGTCAACGGCGCCTGGTTGCGCGCGGCAGCCTCATCGGCGGCACGTGCTCCGCCCAGCGCATTGTTGATGCGAAAGGCATCGCGCGCGGCGTCCTTGTTGTAGCGCCCATAGGGCACCGCCCCGCCCGGCGTGACCACCACGCCGGAAGCATTCCCGTAGGGCACCGCTGCGCTGCCGTAGCCATATGCATTGCCGTACAGGGTGCCGGCGGCGTTGGGCGCGACGATCACCACCGGGCCATTGCCATGCAGGTTGTAGCCGTCCTGCGCTGGTGCAACCGACGCGGCGGTGCAAAACGCCGCCGCAGTAAACAATTGAACGATGCCGGTTTTCATGCGCTGCCTCCCGAGTGAACAAGCACCCGCAAAGCCTATCACGTCGGGCGCGCGCGGCAGCGGAAGAATGCGCGCTCACGTGCACCAGTTCACGCGCAATGCGCCCTCACGTGCACCAGTTCACGCGCCATCAGCGCACCGTTTCGACCCCGCGGTTGGCGAGCGCGTCGGCGCGTTCGTTGCCGGGGTCGCCGGCATGGCCCTTGACCCAGCGCCATTCGACGCGATGGCGCGCCGCTGCGCTGTCGAGGAGGCGCCACAGGTCTTCATTCTTGACCGGCTTTTTGTCGGCGGTGCGCCAGCCACGCGCTTTCCAGCCGACGATCCATTCGGTGATGCCCTTTTGCACGTAGCTCGAATCGGTGTAGAGCACCACCCGGCTGGGCCCCTTCAAGGCACCCAGCGCCTCGATGACCGCCATCATTTCCATCCGGTTGTTGGTGGTGTGCAGAACGCCGCCGAAAAGCTCCTTCTCGTGCGCCCCGCTGACCAGGAGCGCGCCCCAGCCGCCCGGCCCTGGGTTGCCCTTGCAAGCACCGTCGGTATGGATCACCACGTCACGCAGCGTGTCAGTCATCTTCGGCTCCGGCGGCATTGCGCACGGTGGGTGCAAGAAGGCCGACGCGCGCCCGCGCGCGTGCGCGCGTTGGCGTGATCACGCGCAGGCCGGCCACCCTTTTCTTCGCCTGGATCGCGTAGACGGCGCCTGCCACCGGCCATGACCGCCCGCCGACGAGTTCTAAGAAGCCCAGCCGCAGCAGCCATTTTTCGGAGTCGAACGGCGGCCGGTAGCAGCCGAAATGGCCGCCGCGCATCTCGAAATTGAGAAGCTTGAGCCAGTCTTTCATGCGTGCCACGCTGACAAACTCGGCGTCCCAGGGCGGCGCCGAAACCGGGCGCAGCAGCCGCCGCAGGCCCCACAGACTGACAGGATTGAACCCGGTGACGATCAATTCGCCCTCGGGTCGCAACACCCGCTCGACCTCGCGCAGGATTTGGTGCGGCTCGGCGGACGCCTCCAGCAGGTGCGGCAACAGCACCAGATCGAGAGACTCCGGCGCGAACGGCAATTCGTGCGCATCGGCCACCACGCCTGCCTTGCCTTCGAGCGCCGCGCTGGTGCGCCAGGGAATCCGGTTCGCCCGCAAAAAATCGGTGTCGGGCAAGCCGATCTGGACCGCGAAGTAGCCAAACAGGTCCGCCACCATCCGGTCCAGACACCTGTGTTCCCACTCGAGTACGTAGCGCCCTTGCGGCGTGTCGAACCAGTCGGCCAGGACCGAGCGCGAGCGCGCCGAGGCAAACGGAGGCGAGTGGGACGGGTTGGGTTGCGGCGCAGACATTGCTGACGATCGGGGGAGGGAATCGTTCCAGGGCGGTTTCTCGAAATTGTGTCGATGCTGAATTTAGCGAGGAAAAGTTTTGCCGAGGCAGCGTTCCGCAATGAATCGAATGCCTTTGGATGAGAGTCTTGGCCCGGCAGCGCATGCAAGCGCCATGCAGCTTTGCCGCGCGGCCGGGA
>JAYVST010000725.1:0-2419 GCA_043775255.1 Burkholderiales bacterium | reverse complement strand
GCTGGAAGCCAAGCTCCTGGAAGGCCTCAACAGCGCCGAAAGCAAGCTCACCACAGCGGACTGGAGCGCAGTCCGCCGGGAGGCCTTGGCCCGCGTCCAAGCCCGCACGAAGAAGTCCCGCTGATACCGATGGTACTGAAGCGTGAGGCCGCCCGGCGCGACCTGGTCGATCATTTCGTCTACCTCGCAGAAAACGCGGGCTTGGACGTGGCCGAGCGCTTCCTGAGCCGGGCCGAAGCAAGCTTCCTTGATCTCGCAGGCCAGCCCAAGATGGGTGCCCCGCTGACACTGAAACACCCTGACCTCGCCGGCATGCGCAAGTGGCGGGTCAAGGACTTCGACAATCACCTGATCTTCTACCAGCCGCGCCCGAACGGCGTGTCGATCGTGCGCGTGCTGCATGCGGCCACGGATTGGTGGACGCTCCTCGGGTTCTACGGTTAGGCCTGGATACTGCTCGCTTCAACATCGTCTACCGACCGCTGCATGATGCTTCCTCCCATGTGCAGGGCTTGCACCTTCATTGGTCGCCGCCGGGTGCATATTGCATGACATGCGCGATCATGTGGTGAATCTGGATGGCGATGAAAGCCGAACCGAGCGGGTCGCCGCGCGCCCCCAAGGTGGGCGGTCCGACGATGCACAAGCGATCGGCGGCACGCGCGTCCCGGCCTAGCGCGCGGCAATGGCCGTCGACCGCGAGGCCGACGCCGCTTGGGTCCGTGCTGACCAGGCCGCGCGCCAGCAGCGCGGCAAACAGGGGCACGTCCGCAGCATGCGTGGCATCCACGCCGGTGCAGTTGATCACACGGTCATAGTGGCCGACTTCAACGCCGGCCGCGCCGCGCAGGCGCAGCGCGACGCGCAGCGGCGCGCCAGCGCCAACCGTTTCTACCGACTGGATCGAGCTAGCGCGCAAACGCACCTGTCCGCGTTGTTCCGCCGCATGCACGATCGCGCTGTTTTGCGGCGGCACGCGAAAGCGGTGCACGTCGTACCAGGTACGCAGCTGGCGGAAGAAACGCCGCTTCTCGGCGACCGCCAGCGGTGGCCACACTTGCGCGGCCATGTCGCGCAAGTGATCGAATGCATCGTCCCAGGTCTTGCCTTCCCGCCCGGCTTCGCGAATGCGTCGGCGCACCGCCCGCAGCAGAGCGCGCACGGTTGCCGGGTGTCCGACATCGAGGATGAATTGCTCGGGTTGGGCGGCAACGCGCTCCAGCATCGGCGGCGCAGGCGGGACGCCGGGCGCGGGTGGCGGGCGTTGCGGCCTGGGCCTCAGACCGCGCCGCGAAACCATGTCGATCGCACCGTGGTGGCCGGCCGACAATAGCGTCGATGCCGCGTCATAGGCGGTCAGGCCGCTGCCCACGATCAGAACCCGATCCGTCGCGGGCACCGCGGGCAAGCGCGGCGCCGCCAGCGGATCGGCGATGACACGCGGATGATCGGACAACCCGCTGGCGAAATTCGCCGGCAGGCGCGCGCGCGCGTGGCCGCAGGCAAGCACCACAAGATCGCATGCGACTGCCGACCCGTCGGCGGTCAGCACCGTCATGCCGAGTGCGTCCGGCGCCACATCGACCGCGCTGTCCTGCAAGTGGCGGATCGAGGAGCCCGTCGGCCATGCGGCATGGCGCCTGACCGTGTCTTCGAGAAAGGCGCGAAACGTGGCGCGCCGCATGAAGGACGTGCCATCGGCCAGCCGCGCACCGGGGTCGGCGGCAAAAGCGCCGCTCTCCTCGCACCAGCGGGCGAACATGCCCAGATCGGTCGGATCGACACTGTGCATGCCCGGCTGCCCGTTGAGCCGGTGATCGGGCTCGTCGCTGCCATAGGCCAACCCGCCGCCGATACGCGCGCGCGGTTCAATGACTGTAATGTCGAGCGCGACCGGGCTGCGGCGCACCAGTTGCACCGCCACCGCCGACCCACTGAATCCGCCTCCCACAATGACTACGCGCCGCATGCGTCCTTCCGGGCATTCGGGCGGGCGGCGCCCCGCTTCAAACCTTCGATACCCAGGTCTTGCGCGGCGGGCTCTTGACTTCGACCTGGATGCAGTCTTCCAGCGCCTCGCTGAAATGCGGCACGCCGCGCGGATGCATCCAGGCGTCGCCGGCTTCGGCGATGAATTCCTTGCCGCCGATCACCAGGCGCATGCGCCCCTTCACAAGGTACGCGATCGATTCATGGTCGTCGTGCTGGTGGATCGGATCCTTCATGCCCTTGCCCTTGAAGGCCTGCAGGAACAACATGTCGTCGCCCACCAGGAGGGGTTTGATGGTGAGCTTGCCCGGTTCTTCGACCACACCTTCGATGGCGGTGATCTGCTCGTCGGGCACCGAGGCGCCGCTCCTGAAAAACAAGCCCGAGGGGGCCAACATGCGTTCGTTGTCGGCTGGCTTCATCGATCGTT
>JAYVST010000724.1:0-1721 GCA_043775255.1 Burkholderiales bacterium | reverse complement strand
GTGGCGGCTATCGAAGGCCGCTTCGCCGACGTTCGCAAGCTGACCTGATCAACGCGGGTGGCCGCGCCTGTGCGGCCGCTGTGCACGGAGCAACCCGATGGACAAGTTCACGCAGCACAAAGGTCTGGCCGCGCCGCTCGACCGCGACAACGTCGATACCGACGCGATGATTCCCAAGCAGTTTCTCAAGTCGATCCACCGCACCGGTTTCGGCGAGAACCTGTTCGATGCCTGGCGTTACAAGGATACGGGCGCGCCCGGCGTGAACAACGCGTTGCGAGCGCTCAACCCGGATTTCGTGCTCAACCAGACGCGCTACAAGGGCGCCTCGATCCTGGTTTCGGGCAAGAATTTCGGCTGCGGGTCCTCCCGCGAGCATGCCCCCTGGGCTTTGCAGCAATACGGTTTTCGCGCGTTGATCGCGCCGTCGTTCGCCGACATTTTCTTCAACAACTGCTACAAGAACGGGCTCCTGCCGGTGGTGCTGCCCGAGAACGCGGTGCGCCGCCTGATCGACGAGATCAAGGGTTTTGTCGGCTATGAGCTGTCCATCGATCTGGCCGCGCAGACGGTGCACAGGGCGGCGGGCGAGGCGATGCCCTTCGACATCACGCCGCATCGCAAGTACTGCATGTTGAACGGGTTTGACGATATCGGCCTGAGCCTGCGCCAATCCGACAAGATCCGTGCCTTCGAGGCGGAACGGCGCGCGCGCCACCCCTACTACTTCAGTTCCCGGATAGCCTGATGAAAATCGCAGTCCTGCCGGGAGACGGCATCGGGTCCGAAATCACCGTGCAGGCGGTGCGTGTGCTCAAGGCGCTGGCCCTGCCGATGGAGCTCGAAGAGGCGCCGGTGGGCGGCGCCGCCTATGATGCTTTGGGCGATCCGCTGCCGGAGTCGACCCTGAACCTGGCAAAGGCGGCCGACGCCATTCTGTTCGGCGCCGTCGGCGGCTGGCAGTACGACACACTGCCGCGCGCCAAACGTCCCGAGCAGGCGGTGCTGGGTCTGCGCAGGCATCTGGGCCTGTTCGCCAACCTGCGTCCTTCGATCGTCCATCCCGAACTGGTCAATGCCTCGACGCTCAAACCCGAAGTGGTTGCGGGCCTCGACATCCTGATCCTGCGCGAACTCACCGGCGACATCTATTTCGGCCAGCCGCGCGGCATCCGCATCGTCGAAGACGGACCCTTCAAGGGGCAGCGCGAGGGCTTCGACACCATGCGCTACAGCGAAGGCGAAATCCGCCGCATCATGCATGTGGGGTTCGCCGCCGCGCGCAAGCGCGGCCGCAAACTGTGCTCGGTCGACAAGGCCAATGTGCTCGAGACCATGCAGTTGTGGAAGGAAGTCGCCGCTACGGTGGCGACCGAGTATCCGGACGTCGAATTTTCCAGCATGTACGTCGACAACGCGGCCATGCAACTGGTGCGCAACCCCAAGCAGTTCGATGTCATCGTCACCGGCAACATGTTCGGCGACATTCTTTCCGACGAGGCTTCGATGCTGACCGGTTCGATCGGCATGCAGCCCTCGGCCTCGCTCAACGATTCGCGCAAGGGGCTCTACGAGCCCATTCATGGTTCCGCCCCGGATATCGCGGGCAAGAACCTGGCCAACCCGCTGGCGACCATCCTCTCGGCGGCGATGATGCTGCGCTATTCGTTCGACCGCGAAGACGCGGCCAAGCGCATCGAGGCGGCCGTGAGCAAGGTGCT
>JAYVST010000723.1:0-10384 GCA_043775255.1 Burkholderiales bacterium | reverse complement strand
TGCGCTTACCTATACCTTGTTCTCGCGCCTGTTCGCGGACGAACTCAAACGGGTCGGCTACCGCCCGCTGCTGGTGTTCGCCCAATGGTCATGCGTTCTGGTGCTGGCGCTGGCGCCGGTATTGTCTTATGCGCATTTCCTCCCCTATCTTTGGGCCACGACCGCCATCGGCATCTCGATTCTGCTGTTTTTCCTGGCCCGCATCGTGCTGGTCACGCGTTCGAAAGTGGCGGTGTGGTACAGCGCCGCCCTCGGCATCACCCTGTTCGCGAGTTTTTTCGAGGTGGCCGCCGCCGCGCTCGGATTCAAGAGCCTTATCGGCGTATTCAACGCGGTCACTGCCGCGCTTTCTTCGAGCCTGATCGCAGCCATGGCGATTGCCGAACAATTGCGCCAGGAACGCGAACAACGGGTTCAGGCCCAGGCCGCCTTGCGCAGCACCTACGAGGCGATGCCGATCGGGCTTTTTACCCTTGATGTCGAAGGCACCCTGGTGCGCGGCAATCCTGCGTTGCTCGACATGCTCGAGATCGGGTCCGGCGAAGGCTGTCGGCACTGGGGCACCTATTTCGAAGAGGGGGCGTGGGATCGCCTGCAGGGCATGCTTCATTCAGTTCGGCAGGAGGAAATCGAAATCTGCGGCCGCAGCGCCGTGAACATGGCAGGCGTTGCGGCGGCGCCTGCCGTCGACCTGGGCGATTCCGGGCCGAAGCGTTTTCTGGTCAAGGCCACATTGGCCAACGAGCGGATCGAGGGATCGCTGCAGGACGTCACCGAAAAATCGAAGGCGTCCGAGCAACTGCGCTTTCTCGCCGAGAACGACCCGCTGACCGGCGTGCTCAACCGGCGAGGCGTGGAAAATGTTCTCACCGATGCCCTTGCGGGGCTGGCGGCGGGGCAACCGCTTGCCCTTGCCTACCTCGACCTCGACCGCTTCAAGCTGATCAATGATCTGTACGGCCATGGCGTCGGCGACGAAGTGCTCATCCAGGTGTGCGAGCGGGTGCGCGAAATGCTTTCGCATGGACAGAGGATCGGCCGCGTGGGTGGTGACGAATTCGTGGTTGTACTGCCCGGGACGCCGATCCAGTCGGGCGCCTGGACCTGCCGCGGCATCGTCGAGCGCATCGGTACGCATGCCTATCGCATCGGCGACAAGGCGTTCCAGGTTCGAGGTTCCATCGGGCTGGTGGAAGTTTCCGCAGGCACGTCGGCCAAGGACGCGATTTCGGCAGCCGACCGCGCCTGCCGGGAGGCGAAAGCCGGTTCCGGCGACGGCATGGTTGTCTACGAGAAGAATGCGGCGGTTTTCCGCCAGCGTGAAGCCGAATTGCGCCTGATCGAGCGTCTCGGCACCTCTGCCGCGCATGACGGCCTGTTCCTGGAAATGCAGCCGATCATGTCTATGCAATCGCCGCATGATTCGCTCAATTTCGAAGTGCTGTTGCGCATGCGGGAAGCCGACGGCAGCGTGGTGTCGGCCGCGTCGATCATTTCCGTGGCCGAGAACAATGGGCGCATTGGCGTCATCGACCGCTGGGTGATCGCCACCGTGCTGGCGTGGATCGACGCCAACTACGATCGCCTCAAGAAGACCCAGTTCATCTGCGTGAACCTGTCGGGCGCCTCGCTCAATGACGAGCGTTTCGTTCAGGACGCATTCGCGCTCCTGGCGCAGTACGTTCATGCGGCCGGCCGGCTGTGCATCGAAATCACCGAAAGCGTGGCCCTGCACGACCTTGAAAACACGCGCCGCTTCATCGATCGGGTGAGGAGCTACGGCGCCAAGATCGCGCTCGACGACTTCGGCGCCGGCTATACGTCCTTCTCCTACCTCAAGGAATTGCCGGCGGATGTTCTCAAGATCGACGGCAATTTCATCGTCGGCGTCAATACGCATCCGTCGAACCTCGCGATCGTCGAGGCGATCGTCAGCCTGGCACGCAATCTCGGCATGAAGACCATCGCCGAATGGGTCGAGGACCGCCAGACCCTGGAGGTGCTGGCCGAAGCCGGCGTCGATTACGTGCAAGGTTACGCGGTGGCCAAACCGCAGTCGCCGGCGCGTTTGCTGGCGGCGCCGTCGTCGGCCAGTTTCATCGCCGACGAACGGCTCCTGCAGTTCGTGCGTACCCTGCATGGTGCGGACCGTACGATGGAACTCTGGGATCACCTGGAAATCACCAAGCCGGGCGGGCTTCACTGACCTGCCCGCTCGAAACGCCGGCAACGCGGCGCGGGCGTGAGCCAGAGCCTGTGAAGATTTCGTAGCGAGCGGGTCGAGGTCGGGTCGAGAAGCGCAGCCGACCTCCCGTACGGCGAGCAGCACAGGCCCGAGATCGGGCCGCGCAGTAGAAATATTCTCAGGCTCTCAGACAATGGGGTCGTACAATCCGCGCCTTTGTTCGGCTCGGGTTGACCAGTCATGCCAGACGTACCAGTGATCGCCATCGATGGCCCGTCCGCGTCGGGCAAAGGCACGGTCGCGCAATTGGTGGCGGAGCGGCTCGGCTTTCACTATCTCGATAGCGGTGCGATGTATCGTGCGGCGGCGCTTGCTGCTGTTCGTTCCGGACTGCCGCTTGGCGAATCCGCGCGCGAAGAGACTGCGCTGGCGAAATGCGCGTCAGCCATGGACCTTCTGTTTCACCGCGGCCGGGTGTTTCTCGATGGCGCAGATGTGAGCGTCGAGCTGCGCTCGGAGGCGGTCGGCCGCGACGCGTCCCGGATCGCCGCACTGCCGCAGCTGCGCGCGGCATTGCTCGCGCGACAACGTACGTTCCGCCGTGCGCCCGGTCTGGTTGCCGACGGTCGCGACATGGCAAGCGTGGTTTTTCCGGATGCGCGCCTGAAGGTTTTCCTGACCGCGCAGGTAGCGGAGCGCGCGCGCCGCAGGGCCCTGCAATTGAAAGTGGCAAAGGCGCAGTCGAATTCGCCTAAAGGATTGATGGAAAAAGAAAATAGTGCTACTATTCGCGCCCCTTTCGAAGCCATTCTGGCCGCCGTGACAGCCGATTTGCTGGAGCGCGACCGGCGCGACGTGCAGCGTGGCGCCGCGCCCCTGGTGTGTGTGACGGAGGCCAGGCAACTCGATACCACCGGCATGTCGATTCAAGAAGCCGTTGAAACGGTGTGCCATTGGTATCAGGCGTCGGCAGGGGATCCATAGCAGCAACGCGGGGTGCCGGTCCGCCTTGGGCCGACATCGAATCCAACCAATCCCCCGGTCGCCTCCATTTGTCCGGAGATGCGCGGCAGGGTAGAACGTAGGTCCTTTCAATGTCCGTTATCCAACAGGCCGCAGACGTGGCCAATGAATCCTTTGCCGCCCTTTTTGAAGAATCCCTGAATCGTCAGGAGATGCGGGCCGGCGAAGTCATCACCGCAGAGGTGGTGCGCGTCGACTACAACTTCGTGGTCGTCAACGCGGGTCTCAAGTCCGAGAGCTACATTCCGCTTGAAGAGTTCAAGAATGATGCAGGCGAATTGTCGGTCAAGGCCGGTGATTTCGTCTCCGTGGCGATCGATTCGCTCGAGAACGGCTTCGGCGAAACCCTCCTGTCGCGCGACAAGGCCAAGCGCCTGTCGGCGTGGATGGATCTGGAAAAGGCGCTCGAGTCCGGCGAACTTGTCACCGGCGTGATCACGGGCAAGGTCAAGGGTGGCCTGACGGTCATGACCAACGGCATCCGCGCTTTCCTGCCCGGCTCGCTGGTAGACATCCGTCCGGTCAAGGACACCACGCCCTTCGAGGGCAAGACCATGGATTTCAAGGTCATCAAGCTCGACAAGAAGCGCAACAACGTGGTGGTCTCGCGGCGCGCCGTGCTCGAGGCGAACCAGGGCGAAGAGCGCGCCAAGCTGATGGAAACCCTTTCCGAAGGCGCGATCGTCAAGGGCGTGGTGAAGAACATCACCGACTACGGCGCGTTTGTCGACCTGGGCGGCATCGACGGACTCCTGCACATCACCGACCTCGCCTGGCGTCGCGTGCGACACCCGTCCGAAGTGCTCGCCGTGGGCGACGAAATCACCGCCAAGATCCTCAAGTTCGACCAGGAAAAGAATCGTGTTTCGCTCGGCGTCAAGCAGTTGGGCGAAGACCCGTGGGTGGGCATCGGTCGCCGCTATCCGCAGGGCACCCGCCTGTTCGGCAAGGTCACCAACCTCACCGATTACGGCTCATTCGTGGAGGTCGAGTCGGGCATCGAAGGTCTGGTTCACGTGTCCGAAATGGACTGGACCAACAAGAACGTCCATCCCTCCAAGGTGGTGGCCCTGGGTGACGAAGTCGAAGTCATGATCCTCGAGATCGACGAAGACCGGCGACGGATTTCGCTGGGCATGAAACAGTGCATGCCCAATCCGTGGGAAGACTTCTCGATGAACCACAAGAAGGGCGACAAGGTGCGCGGCGCGATCAAGTCGATCACCGACTTCGGCGTGTTCATCGGGCTTCCGGGCGGTATCGACGGCCTGGTTCATTTGTCCGATCTTTCTTGGTCGGCGACCGGTGAGGAGGCCGTCAAGAATTTCAAGAAGGGCGATGAAGTCGAAGCGACCGTTCTGGCGATAGATGTCGAGCGTGAGCGCATTTCGCTTGGCATCAAGCAGCTCGATGGCGATCCCTGGACCAGCTTTGTGGCCGGCAACGACAAAGGTGCGGTGGTGCGCGGCAAAGTCAAGAGCGTTGATGCCAAAGGCGCCGTGGTGATGCTGTCGGACGATGTCGAAGCCTATCTGCGCGCATCCGAGATCTCGCGCGATCGGGTCCAGGACGCCAGCACGCTGGTCAGGGAGGGCGATGAGATCGAGGCGATCATCATCAACGTCGACCGCAAGAATCGCAATATCAATCTGTCGATCAAGGCCCGCGATTCGGTCGAGGAGCGCGATGCGATGGCCAAGGTGCAGGCAGACGCGGGCAACGCGGCCACAGGCACCACCAATCTTGGCGCGCTGCTCAAGGCGAAGATGGATCAGAAGTAATCTGCGGAACCTTCTCGAGCATGACCAAATCGGACCTGATAGCGCGTCTCGCGGCGCGCTATCCTCAGTTGGTCGCGAAGGATGCTGACTTCGCGGTCAAGACAATTCTCGATGCCATGGCCGAGAGCCTCGCACGTGGTCAGCGCATCGAGATCCGCGGATTTGGCAGTTTCGGCCTCAACTATCGGCCGCCCCGCGTCGGGCGAAATCCGAAATCTGGGGAAAAGGTCCAGGTGCCCGAGAAGCACGTGCCGCATTTCAAGGCAGGCAAGGAACTGCGCGACCGTGTGGATGCTCGCCTCAATGAGGAGGCGGCAGCGCGTGCCGTATCCGCTCGCCAGTCTGCGGTACCGATGGCCGCTGTCGGGAGTTGAGTCTTGGCGGGCCGATGAAAGGGGGCAGCCCCTTTCGATGCGCCGGCAGACGATGGATGTTGCGGCAGGGCTGCATCGCGTTGTTGCGCTGGTCAAGGCGAACGGGCACGCAGTTGCGCGCCCGGCCGGCTAGGCGGGCAAGGCCGGCCGGGCCGGACAACACCGGGTTTGCCGGCCGTTTATCTACCGGACAGCGCGCAGATGTTGTCCGGCGAGGAGCCAGTTGTTGGGTTACGTGACCGCTCTGCTGCGCGTGTTCCTGCTGATCGTGTTTTTCCTGTTCGCGCAGAAGAACTACGAGATGGCGACCCTGCGCTTTTACTTCGATCTCGAATGGCGCGCGCCTCTGGTTCTGATGCTGCTGCTTTTTTTCGCGCTCGGCGTGGTGCTGACGCTGCTTGCGCTAGTGCCGCGCCTGTTGCGCAATCGGCGACTGGCCGCAGGTGCGCCGACTCCGATCCGGAACACTGTCGAAGGCACGTCGGCGCCGCGCGACGCGGTTCAATGACGCGGTCCTGAACGAGCGATTCGCGCGATGGAAATCGAACTCTGGTGGCTGCTGGCGGTGCCGCTCTTTTTCGGACTTGGCTGGGTTGCGGCGCGTGTCGACATCCGGCACCTGGTAACGCACTCCAGGGCATTGCCAACGTCGTATTTCCGCGGCCTGGGTTTCCTGCTCAACGAGGAGCCGGACAAGGCGATCGACGCGTTCATCGAGGTGGTGCGGGTCGACCCTGAAACCATCGAGCTGCATTTCGCGCTGGGCAACCTGTTTCGCCGTCGCGGCGAGATAGACCGCGCCATCCGCATGCATTCCAGCCTGGTCAATCGACCGGACCTCGAGGAATCAAGCCGCTTGCAAGCCTTCTTCGAACTGGGCCAGGACTATCTGAAGATCGGCTTGCTCGATCGGGCCGAAGACGTATTGTCAAAATTGGCCGGGACGATGTATGCCGCGCGCGCCCGCGTCTTTCTCCTCGACATATTCCAGCTTGAGAAGGATTGGGAACGAGCGATAGCCGCAGCGCGCGCGATCGAGGCGGATGGCGGCGGATCGCTGCAGAAGGAGATCGCGCACTTTCATTGCGAGCTTGCCTTAAGGCGACTGGCCGAATCAAGGCCGCTTGAAGCGCGCGAACATGCGCAGGCGGCACTCACGGTCAACCGGAAGTCGGTGCGTGCCAGCATCATCCTGGGCGATATCGAAGTATTCGCGGGCGGCCATGAACTTGCCATTGAAATCTGGCGCCGGATCGAATCGCAGGACCCGCCGTCCCTTTCTCTGGTGGGCCAGCGCCTGTTCGACTGCCATTGCCGGCTCGGACGAGCGCGCGAAGGCCTGACCCTGTTGAAGGGCTATTTGTCGCAAACACCTTCGATCGATCTGCTTGACCTCGTGTTCGACCTGTCGGTGGAGCAGGACGGTGCGCAAGCGGCCTATCGGCTGGTGCGTGACGAATTGAAGCGCAGCCCTACCCTGCAGGGTCTGGACAGGTTGCTCGACGCGCAGTTGATGCTGGCCGATCCGGCGGGTATGGCCGACCTCAAACTGGTCAAGGATCCGATCCACGCGCACGCCCGTCGCCTGAGCCGCTACACATGCGAGAATTGCGGATTCAAGGCGCGCCAGCATTTCTGGCGCTGCCCCGGCTGCAACGGGTGGGAGACGTTTCCGCCCAGACGGTCGGAGGACATCGCCACGCCGGCTTGATTGGCGTGGCGCATAGGGCCCTTGCAGGCTACTTCGTTTGGCTTCAGGAAATACAAATGAAAATCACGATGATCGGGACCGGCTACGTTGGGCTGGTCACCGGCGCTTGCTTTGCCGAGGTCGGAAACGACGTCCTGTGCCTGGACGTCGATGCGGAAAAAATCCGCATCCTCAACGATGGCGGCATTCCGATCTTCGAACCCGGCTTGAAGGAAATGGTCGCGCGCAATCGCGCCGCCGGCCGGATTCGTTTCACCACCGACGTCGCGGCTGCGGTAGCGCATGGCGATATCCAGTTCATCGCCGTCGGAACTCCGCCGGATGAAGACGGCTCCGCCGACCTCAAGTACGTGACCGCTGCGGCGCGCAACATCGGCCGCTACATGACCGCGCCCAAGGTGGTGGTGGACAAGTCCACGGTGCCGGTCGGCACGGCCGACCGGGTGAAGGATACGATCGCAGCCGAACTCGCGGCGCGGTCGACGACGATTGAATTCTCTGTGGTGTCGAATCCGGAGTTCCTCAAGGAAGGTGCTGCGGTCGATGATTTCATGAAACCCGACCGCGTGGTCATCGGCGCCAGCGACGATCGCTCGCGTGCCGCCATGCGCACTCTCTATGCGCCGTTCCAGCGCAACCACGAGCGCATGATTTTCATGGACATCCGTTCCGCCGAACTCACCAAGTACGCAGCCAACGCGATGCTGGCCACGCGCATCTCGTTCATGAACGAAATTGCCAATCTGGCCGAGCGCCTCGGCGCCGACGTGGAGCTGGTGCGCCAGGGCATCGGTTCGGACCCGCGCATCGGCTATCACTTTCTTTATGCGGGCTGTGGCTATGGCGGTTCGTGCTTTCCCAAGGATGTGCAGGCGCTGCAGCGCACGGCCAGCGAGGTGGGCCTGCCTTTCCGGATACTCGATGCGGTCGAAGCCGTCAACGAAAACCAGAAGCGGATTCTCGCGGCCAAGGTCGTCAAGCGTTTTGGTGAAGACCTGTCGGGCCTGCGTTTCGCGATCTGGGGGCTTGCATTCAAACCCAACACCGACGATATGCGTGAGGCGCCGGCACGCGAACTTATCCTGGACTTGCTGGGCCGAGGCGCCGCCGTTACCGTGTATGACCCGGTGGCGATGCACGAAGCCAGGCGGATTTTCAACAATGACAATCGCATCAGCTATGCCGACAACCCGATGCACGCGCTCGAGGGCGCGCAAGCGCTGGTGATCGTCACCGAGTGGAAGGAGTTTCGCAGCCCCGATTTCGGCCGACTCCAGGAGATGCTGGCGACGCCGGCGATCTTCGACGGCCGCAATCTGTACGACCCGGCAATGGTGCGCGATCTGGGTTTCGAGTACTACCCGCTGGGCCGGCCCGACCTGCGGCACGGGACCGCCGTCGTCGCGCGACCCTGACAATGACCTCCGGATCGACCCTTCCAGGAGCCGGGTGTTGAGCCCGCGCGAGGCCGCGCGCGGCGCCAGGGTCCTGGTGGTGGGGGACGTGATGCTGGATCGCTACTGGTTCGGGGACGTCCATCGCATCAGCCCGGAGGCGCCGGTGCCGGTCGTCAAGGTCGAGCGCAGTGACGAGCGCTTAGGCGGCGCCGCCAACGTCGCGCGCAATGCCGGCGCACTCGGTGCGTCGGTCACCCTGTTGTCGGTGGTGGGCCAGGATGAAGCCGGCGCCACGCTGCGCACCCTGCTCGAAGCTGCGGGCATTCGCACTGCCCTGCACGTCGATCCGATGTACAAGACCACGGTCAAATTGCGTGTCATCGGCCGCCAGCAACAGCTGTTACGCATCGATTTCGAGGAGACTCCCGGCCACGAGGTGCTGACCGGAAAGCTCGACGAATTCCGTCGGCTGCTCGACGCTGCCGACGTGGTGATCCTGTCCGACTACGGCAAGGGGGGCTTGGCCCACATCGCCGAGATGATCGCGGCAGCCAACGCGGCCGGCAAGCAGATACTGGTCGATCCGAAGGGGCGCGACTACGCCCGCTATCGGGGCGCCACCGTGCTCACCCCGAATCGCAATGAACTCGCGCAGGTAGTTGGACAATGGTCATCGGAAGCGGACCTCGAGCGGCGCGCGCAGGCGTTGCGCACCGATCTTGACTGCGCGGCACTGCTGCTGACGCGCTCGGAGGAGGGCATGACCCTTTTTCGCCCGCAAGGGATGCTGCACATGCGCGCCGAGGCCCGCGAAGTGTTCGACGTATCCGGCGCGGGCGACACTGTCATCGCCACCCTGGGCGTTCTTCTGGGCGGCGGCCTTGAACTGTCGGAAGCCGCAGCGCTGGCAAACCGTGCGGGCGGCATCGTGGTCGGCAAGCTGGGCACGGCTGTGGTCAGCGTGGAAGAACTGTTCGCCTGAGGGCGAACCTGCAGGTACCGTCTCGACATCAACTGATCGGCATTGCTGCCATGGGCTACTACATCGTCACCGGCGCCGCCGGTTTTGTCGGATCGAATCTGGTCAAGGGCCTCAACGAGCGCGGCGTGACCGACATCATCGCGGTCGACAACCTGACCTGCGCCGACAAGTTCGCCAACCTGGTGGACTGCGAAATCGCCGACTACCTCGACAAGCAGGAGTTCCTGGAACGCCTCGCCGCAGGCGCCTGGGACGGCGACGTCGAAGCGGTCCTGCATCAGGGCGCCTGTTCGGACACGATGGAAACCGACGGCCGCTACATGATGGAGAACAACTACAGCTACTCCTGCGCTCTGCTCGATCATTGTGTCGCCGAGCGCGTTCCTCTGCTCTATGCGTCCTCGGCTTCGGTCTACGGGCGTGGCCGCGTGTTTCGCGAGGAGCGGGCGTTCGAGGGGCCGCTTAATGTATACGGCTATTCGAAGTTTCTGTTCGACCAGGTCGTCAGGCGTCGGTTGGCCGATGCGGGCGCGCAAGTCGCGGGTTTTCGCTATTTCAACGTCTATGGTGCGCGCGAATCGCACAAAGGTCGAATGGCCTCCGTCGCGTTGCACAATTTCCACGAGTATCGCGAAAACGGCTTTGTGCGGCTCTTCGGCGGCCACGATGGATTCGGGGCCGGCGAGCAGTCGCGCGACTTCGTTTCGATCGAGGACGTAGTCAAGGTCAACCTGTTCTTCCTCGAACATTCCGAACTGTCCGGCATTTTCAACCTCGGCACCGGCCGGGCCCAGCCCTTCAACGACGTGGCGCTGGCCGTCGTCAATACCTGCCGGGCCGGCGCCGGCCAGGCGCCGCTGACGCTTTCCCAGGCGCGTGCGCAAAAACTCATCGAGTACATCGAGTTTCCCGATGCGCTCAAAGGTAAGTA
>JAYVST010000722.1:0-1853 GCA_043775255.1 Burkholderiales bacterium | reverse complement strand
AATCGGGCTTCAGGCGCGGATGCTGCGCATTCAATTTGCCGAGGGTGGTGAGTAATCCAGCAAAGCCGGTTGCGTCGCTTTGCGCGAGGCATGCGGCGTTGTCCTTGCAGTGTTCGATGGCAGTATCGAGTTCGATGATCCGCGCTGCGCGCCGTTGCTTGATCTGCTCTTCCAGCTTGGGAATGAGATCCCAACCCTTGCGCAATTTGCTCGACGCAAGCAAGGCTGCGTTCGCGTCATCAAAATCGTCGCTTGCCATCAGTGCGTCGATGGTCAGGACGGTGCGCTTTGCCAGGACCTCCAGGTTCTCACCGACCAGCCGGTCGCGCTCGGCTTCGTCGAGCTTGAGAAGTTCGACTAGAGCCTTACCAAAATCGGTATCTGACGGAGCAGCCAGCCCATGCACGACGCTGCCCAAATGCGACGAATGAACCTGCCTGGTGACGAAATACGCGCCTGGCCCGCCCAACAACACGACCGCGAGCGGCGCCACAATCCATGGGTTTTTCCATGGATCGACATGGCCCTCAAGCTCCCTCAGAAACGTGCGTACGTCCGGAGTACGTTTCGCGCGATCAAAGGCCAGACCGCGGTGCAGCGCTTTCATCTGACGCCTAGTCAGGCCTTTGATCGGCGCCGCCACCAGGCGTTGCTTCAGCGCGTCTTCTGCGCCTAGCTTCCGACCGTCCTTGAAGAAGGGATGGGAAAGGTTCAGCAGTTCATACGCAACGACGGCCAAGGCATAGACGTCGTCGCGGGGATCCGGGTCTTCGCCGCGGATCATTTCGAGGGAAGCGTAAGCCGGTGTGAGAGCGCCAGTCACGGTGAAGACCGTGCGCTCGCCAGCGCCGTCGACACCTTCCTCCTGGTTGGCACCCGCGCCGCCCGATTTCAGCGGCACGGACCGGGCAATCCCAAAATCGATGACCTTGACCTTGCCATCGCGACACCAGAAGCAGTTGCCGGGCTTGAAGTCCGAATGTACTAGCCGATTCTCGTGCGCGTATTGTAAGGCAGCGCCGAGTGCGCAAATTACGGGCCAAGCTTCGGCAAAAGTAAAAAGTCGTTGAGGATTTTTGCGCTTTTTAATTACGTCATAAAGTGTCTCGCCATCAAGAAGCTCCATGACCATGAATACGTCGTTGTCGTCGTGGCGGTGCACTCCGCGGACGCTGACGATATTGGGATGACTAAGTTGCGACTGGCGGTCTTGTTCCGCGAAAAGCGCTTTAATGAATTCCGGGTTGCGTTTGAATTCTTCGTTCAGAATTTTGACCGCAACATAGCGCGCCCCGAGCCCCAATTCCTCGTCGAAAGCAACATCGCGCGCTTTGTAGACGGTGCCCATGCCGCCTTTACCGAGCATGCTCTCAAGTTCGAATTGTTCCTTCAGCACCGAGCCCAAGCCGATTTCCCGAAACTCATCGACACGGCCGTCCTGCAGGCGGGAATTGAGACCGCCGGTGCGATACCCGCCACCCGTGGTCGAGCCATTACCACCGGTAAGGCCGGTGACGGAAAGCGGGGTACTGATATCGAGATGGATAGTTGAGTCGCCAGTGCCGCCGGAAGGTATATGTTCGGCATCGACCATGCTGCGTTCGACGATGACGGTGCTGTCCTCGTGGAAATCTCGTGGCTCATCGGGCGGTGCTTGTTTGACCCTGCCGCCGCCCACCGGACCGATGATGGTGCGGTCGTCTTCTTCGGGCTCCACGATGGCGGGTGGCTCAATAAGCTGGCAGATCTGCATTGCCTGCTCGTTATTGAGGTCACCCTTGGCCCGCGCCGTTTCAACCTGCCGCAGCAGGCGAGGTTTCATCGTGGCATCGTCGGCGAGCAGAATGTCGAGC
>JAYVST010000721.1:0-6547 GCA_043775255.1 Burkholderiales bacterium | reverse complement strand
GGCACGCCGATGAAGGAGCCGGCCCATCCGGCGCTGGCGCAGGGCAAGGTGCGCCATGTGGGCGACCAGGTCGCGCTGGTGGTGGCCGAAACCCAATGGCAGGCGAAGGACGCCGCCGAGCTGATCGAAACCGACTACGACGTCCTGCCGGCGGTGGTCGATACCGCCAGCGCGGTCGGCGCCGCCACCCTGGTGCATGACGATGTGCCCAACAACCTGTGCTATGACTGGGGCCACGGCGACCGCGCAGCCGTCGATGCGGCGTTCGCCCGTGCCGCGCACGTGACCAAATTGGAATTCATCAACAACCGCCTGATCCCCAACGCGATGGAACCGCGCGCGGCGATCGCCTCCTACACCAAACACGACGACAGCTACACCCTGCATGTGGCGAACCAGAACCCGCATGTGGAGCGCCTCCTGATGTGCGCTTTCGTGCTCGGCCTGCCGGAATCCAAGGTGCGGGTGATCGCGCCCGACGTCGGCGGCGGCTTCGGTTCGAAGATATTTCTGTATCCGGAAGACGTGGCGTTGGTATGGGCATCGAAGCGTGTCGGCCGGCCGATTAAATGGACCGCCGAGCGCAGCGAATCTTTCTTGACCGACGCCCACGGCCGCGACCATGTCAGCGTGGCCGAGATGGCAATGGACGCCAACGGCCAGTTCCTCGCCCTGCGCGTTGCGACCACTGCCAACATGGGGGCGTACCTCTCGACCTTCGCCTCGGCTGTGCCGACCATTCTTTACGCAACCCTGCTGGCCGGCCAATACGCTACGCCGGCGATCTACTGCGAGGTCAAGGCGGTGTTCACCAACACCACGCCGGTGGACGCTTATCGCGGCGCCGGACGGCCCGAGGCGACCTACTTAGTCGAGCGCATCGTCGAACAGTGCGCCCGCGAAATGAAGATCGACCCGGTGGCGTTACGCCGGCGCAACTTCATCAAGACCTTCCCGTATGCCACGCCGGTCGGACTGACCTACGACGTAGGCGACTACGACGCGACGCTCACCAAGGCGGTGGCGCTGGCCGACGTGGCCGGCTTCGCGGCGCGCAAGGCCGAATCGGCCAAACGCGGCAAGCTGCGCGGCCTGGGCTATTCCTGCTACATCGAGGCCTGCGGCATCGCGCCTTCCAACGTCGCCGGTGCGCTCGGCGCGCGGGCGGGCCTGTTCGAGGCCGGCGAGGTGCGGGTGCATCCGACCGGCACGGTCACGGTCTTCACCGGCTCGCACAGCCATGGCCAGGGGCACGAGACCACCTTCGCGCAAGTTGTGGCGGGCAAGCTCGGCATACCGGTGGAAAACGTCGAGATCGTGCATGGCGACACCGGACGCGTTCTCTTCGGCATGGGCACCTACGGCAGCCGTTCGCTGGCCGTCGGCGGCACCGCGATCGTCAAGGCGGTGGACAAGATCATCGCCAAGGGCAAGAAGATCGCGGCGCACCTGCTGGAAGCCGCCGATACCGACATCGTGTTCGAAAACGGCGAGTTCAAGGTGGCCGGCACCGACAAGAAGGTGCCTTTCGCCCAGGTCTCGCTTACCGCCTACGTGCCGCACAACTACCCGCTCGACAAGCTCGAACCGGGCTTGAACGAGAACGCCTTCTACGACCCGGCCAACTTCACCTTCCCGGCCGGTTCGTACGTGTGCGAGGTCGAGGTGGATCCGGCGACCGGCGAGGTGCAGATCGCAGCCTTCACCGCAGTGGACGACTTCGGCAACATCGTCAACCCGATGATCGTCGAAGGCCAGGTGCACGGCGGCCTGGCGCAGGGTCTCGGACAGGCGATGATGGAAGCCTGCGTCTACGACAAGGCCACGGGGCAGCTGCTGTCCGGTTCGTACATGGATTACGCCATGCCGCGCGCCGACGACTTCCCCAACTTCAAGGTCGATACCTGCTCCACGCCCTGCTCGCACAATGCGTTGGGCGTAAAGGGTTGCGGCGAAGCCGGCGCGATCGGCTCGCCGCCGGCCCTGATCAATGCCATCACCGATGCGCTTGGCGTGCGCGACCTCGCCATGCCCGCCACCCGCGAACGAGTCTGGCTGGCCGCGCAAGCGCGCGCCTGAAGTCCACAAGGAGACACGACATGTACGCATTCCAGTATCAGAATCCCGCCTCAAGCGCAGCGGCTGCCGCCGCCGCCAAGGGCGACGCACGTTACCTGGCCGGCGGCCAGAGCCTGGTGCAGGCAATGAAGCTGCGCCTGAGCCAATCGGCCACCTTGGTCGATCTGAACGGCATCGCCGACCTGAAGGGCATTACCGTGGTCGGCGGCAACGTCGTCATCGGCGCCATGGCGCGCCATTCCGAAGTGGCGCGTTCGGCCGACGTCAGAAAAGCCATCCCCGCGCTGGCCGAACTGGCCGGCGGCATCGGCGACCAGATGGTGCGCAACCAGGGCACCATGGGCGGCTCGATCGCCAACGCCGACCCGGCCGCCTGCTATCCGGCCGGGCTGGTCGCACTGGGCGCCACCGTGCGCACCCTGCAACGCACCCTGGCGGCCGACAAATTCTTCACCGGCCTGTTCGAAACCGCGCTGGCCCCCGGAGAGCTGGTGACTTCGGTGGAGTTTCCGGTGCCCGAGAAGGCCGGCTACGAGAAGTTCAAGCAACCGGCTTCGCGCTTTGCCTTAGTAGGCGTGTTCGTGGCCAAGTTCGGCGGCGTGGTGCGGGTGGCGGTAACCGGCGCGAAATCGAGCGTATTCCGCGCTACCGACATCGAGGCCGCTCTGACGCAAAGCTTCACGCCCGCAGCCGCGGCGGCGGTCAAGGTCTCGCCCGATGGCATGAACAGCGACATGCACGGCTCGGCCAACTACCGTGCCGCGATGGTGTCGGTGATGGCCGGCCGCGCGGTGGCCAAGGCTCTCGGCTAACATTCGCGTCTCGCGCCTTCCGGCGGGAATTCGGCGTCGCCATTGCGGGCGCCGGATTCCCGCCAATTTTTTGCGCTCTTTGCCTCAAGGAAATTGTGATCGACGCCATCAAGCAGTTGCAGGAACAGCTGGCCGCGCGCGACTATGTCTGCGACGACCGGCTTGCCACCGTGCTCCACCTCGCGCGCCAAATGCGCCGCCCGCTGTTCCTCGAAGGCGAAGCCGGGGTCGGCAAGACCGAGCTGGCCAAGGTACTTGCCGAAGTGCAGGACACCCGCCTCATCCGCCTGCAATGCTATGAAGGCCTGGGGGTCGCCGAAGCCGCCTATGAGTGGAACGCCGCACGCCAGCTGATGGAAATCCGCATGGCCGAGGCCGCCCATGTGACCGACCGCGAAACGATTTCGCGCGATCTTTACCGCCGCGACATGCTGATCGAACGCCCCCTGTTGCACTCGCTCACCCAAGCGAAATCCCCGGTGCTGTTGATCGACGAGCTCGACCGCGCCGACGAGCCTTTCGAGGCCTATCTGCTGGAACTGCTGGCCGAATACCAGATCACCGTACCCGAGCTTGGCACGATCAAGGCGATGCATCCGCCGCTGGTGGTCATCACCTCCAACCGCACGCGCGAAATCCGCGACGCCTTGAAGCGCCGCTGCCTGTACCACTGGGTCGAGTTCCCGGACGCGCGCCGCGAATTGGAGATCGTGCGCCGCAAGGCCCCCGGCGCTGCCGCGGCGATTTCCCTCCAAGCGGTGGAATTCGTCCAGCGCCTGCGCACCGTGGAGCTATACAAACTGCCCGGCGTGGCGGAAACCATCGACTGGGTCAATGCCCTGACCGCCTTGAACGTGCTCTCGCTCGACCCGGACTCGGTGCAGGACACCCTCGGCGTGCTGCTCAAGTATCAGGAAGATGTCGAGCGGGTGATGGACGGCGAAGGCAAGCGCATCATCGACGAGTTGAAGGCGGCGGCGATTCTTCGCTGACGGCCATGGCACAAGGCCGCCTCGCCGAAAACGTCGCGCACTTCGCCCGCGTGCTGCGCGCGGCCGGCCTGCCGGTGGGACCGGACCGCGTGGTCACCGCACTGAAGGCGCTGGAAATCTGCGGCGTCGAACAGCGCCTGCGCGTGCATGCGGCATTGTCGGCCGTGCTGATCGACCGCCACGAACACCAGGCCGTATTCGACGCGGCCTTCGCGGCCTTCTGGCGCGACCCCAAGCTGTTCGAACGCCTGATGTACCTGGCGCTGCCGAAAATCGAGGGCCGCGGCAGCAAGGAGCGTGAAAAGCGCCAGCAACGCCTGCAGGATGCGCTTGCGGCAAGTGGCCCGCCGCCAGTGCCGAAAAAGGACGAAGCGCAGGGCGAAGACAAGGTGGAACTGGAAACCACCCTCACCTTTTCGGAGCGCGAGCGCCTGCAGAAGGCCGACTTCGAGACCATGAGCGCCGCCGAATTCGCGCTGGCAAAAAAACTGGCCGAGAAGCTGCCGCTGCCGATCCCGCCGCTGGTCACACGGCGTCTCGAAAGTGCCGCGCGCGGCGCGCTCGACCTGCGCGCCATGGCCCGGCACGGCGCACGCGACCCCTTCGGCAGCACCCTGGCCTACCGGCGCCATGCCGAGCGCGAAGCACCGCTTGTGGTGTTGATCGATATTTCCGGCTCGATGCAACGCTACTCGCGCATCTTCCTGCACTGGGTGCATGCGCTGACGCGCGCGCGCGGCAACGTCTCGGTGTTCACCCTCGGCACGCGGCTGACGCCGATCACCCGCTTTCTCAGGCATCGCGACGCCGACGAAGCCTTGGCCGCCGCCGGCGCCGCAGTTCAGGACTGGAATGGCGGCACGCGCCTGGCTACCTGCCTGGCCGAATTCAACCGTGTGCATGCGCGCCGCGTGCTCACCGGCAACGCGGCGGTGCTGTTGCTCACCGACGGCTTGGAGCGCGACGACGGCGGTGCGCTCGGCGCAGAAGCCGCGCGCCTGAAGCGCCTGGCGCGGCGCATCGTCTGGCTCAACCCCCTGTTGCGCTACGACGGCTTCGAACCGCGCGCCGCCGGCATCCGCGCGATCATGCCGCATGTGGATGCGTTCCTGCCGGCGCACAACCTGGCGTCCTTGCGCGACCTGAGCGGTGCTCTGGCGGCGCCGGCGCGCGGGCCGGGCATCCCACCTGCTTCCTTCAGGCGACGTGCAGTAGCTGGCCGGTGGACAACGTAGAGAGCGGGCTCGCACGCTGCGAATGCCACAGCCTGCGACAGCGTCTGCACACGAAGGCCGTTGATTCCGGCTACGGCTACGGCGCCGGCGCCGACGCCATATGTCTGCGGGCTCGTGACTACGCGCGCAAATCGGGCAGCTTGTCGGCCTTGGGCACGAACTGCAGCGCCAGGCCGTTGTTGCAGTAGCGCAGGCCGGTGGGTTTGGGGCCGTCTTCGAACACGTGGCCCTGGTGGCCGTTGCAGCGCACGCAGTGGTATTCGGTGCGCGGCAGAATCAGCTTGAAATCCCGCTTGGAGCCCACTGCACCGGCGATCGGTTCCCAAAAACTGGGCCAGCCGGTGCCGCTTTCGTATTTCTTGGCGCTGTCGAAAAGGGGCAGGAAGCAGCCGGCGCAGACGAAGGTTCCCGCGCGCTTTTCGGCGTTGAGCGGGCTCGAGCCGGGTGGCTCGGTGCCTTCCTCGAACAGGACATGAAAGCGGTCGGCGGACACCAGCTTTTTCCACTCGGCCGGCGACTTGACCAGCTTCTTGATGCCGGCCTTGTCCTGCGCGCGCAGGTTGCCGGCAACGGTGGCGATGAGTCCGAACATTCCGGCGATCCAGTGACGACGCTGCATGATGTGCTCCTGTGAAAATTGAATGCGTATGGCTTGTACGACCTTCGATTGACAATGGATGTGGTGCCGAATTCCCGCACTATGCCGGAAAGCAGGCGCGCCGTTCGTCCAGTGACATCATTCCGGCCGGCACGACCTTGCACCGCTGCGGCATGCTCGCGATCGCCAGGACGGTCTTGTAGCGCCTGCGGGTCGAACGCGAGCGCGAGGGAATGCGCGGCAATACGCCGCAAGTACCGCTATCAGCGCCAGCGGGATGCCGGGTCGCACACCGCCAGCACCGCCTCCGCAAACGCGCGCGGCGCCTCCTGCGGCGGGTTGTGGCCGATTCCGGCCAACAGGCGGCGCTCGTAGCGGCCGGAAAAGTGACGCTCCTGCCGTGCCGTGGTCTGGTGCGGCGTTACACCATCGGCATCGCCCTGGAGCGCGATGGTCGGCACCGTGATCATCGGCAGGCCCGCCAGCCGCGCCTCGATATCGGCGTAGGCCGGGTCACCAGGGGCATTGCCCAGACGATGTCGGTAGGAATGGATCACCACGTCGACGAAATCCGGGTTGTCGAACGACGGCGCCGAGCGGTTCCATATGGCGTCGTCGAAGCGCCAGGCCGGCGACCAAAGCGCCCACAGCAGTCGGCACAGTTCGGCGCGCCCCGCGGCCAGGCCGGCGCGCCCGCGTTCGATGTTGAAGTAGTACTGATACCAGAACCGTTGCTCCAGGTCGGGGCTGGCCGGCAAGCCGGCGCGTGCAATGTCCTGGATTTGGTAGCCGCTGCTGGTCACCAGGCCATGCACGCGCTCGGGCCACAGG
>JAYVST010000720.1:0-5255 GCA_043775255.1 Burkholderiales bacterium | reverse complement strand
GATAAAGCTGCGGCCTCGCGCATAATGCGCGGCAATCGCCCCCTGCACCTGCGCAATGTCCTGTGCCCTCAGATCACGGGCGCGGTAGCGAAAAAGAATTGGCTCCAGTTCCATGTGGTTCTCCCAAACAAAGGGAACCATGCAGAAAACCCGCCTCTGACGCCAGCGAAATCTTTCAGACGGCTAAAGTCACACCCATTTTCTTCTGCGCGTCGGCCTGCGCGCATGCACCCGCGCTGAGGCTCAACGAAGCGACCGCGAGCGAGGCAATTGCGGCGGACCTGATTGTGACTTTCATGAGGCTTCTCTTGGGTTCGGGTGTGGATGGCAGGGCGGCCCGGTATGTGGGCCCTCCAGCTTGCGACACCCGCACATGATAGCCAGAACGCGCCTCGCCGCCAGGGCCGGAAGGGGGCGTACGGACGGCTGCGGTGCCGTCAAGCGGCAACGCTCAGGAGTAGACTGCTTGCCGACCGGTCATGACGGCGGTCCACCGCCCCCCTTTGGCGCTGATGTTCATACCGTTTCGTGACGACCGAGAGGGATTCGTATGCACCGGCTTGATTGGGCGACTGCAGTCCTTCTCGACAGCGTCGAGGACGGGGCGTCAGGTCCATTCACGCACCATTCCGCACTGGCGCCGCAGATCGGGTTCAGGCCGCCAATGCAGCATGGCTGACGATCAGGATCAGACCACCGAATCCCTGGCCGCTGCATTGCGCGACGCCGAGGAACGGCTGAGGCAGAGCGAGGAGCGCCACGACATCGCGATGCGCGCCATCAACGAGGGGGTCTACGACTGGAACCTCGCCGATGGGACCATCTACTACTCCGGCAGAGTGCACGCGGCAACCGGAATGACGCCGGAGACCAACCGCACGCCGCAGGACTGGCGTGCCAGAATTCATCCCGACGACCGTCCGAAATACGACCATGCGCTGGTGGATCACTTCAAGGGGCGCACGGACCGCTTCGAGTGCGACTATCGCTTTCGCGCGCTTGACGACACCTGGCGCTGGGCGCGGCAGCACGGCATCGCGACACGCGGCCCCGACGGGCGCGCAATCCGGATGATCGGATCCACCGGCGACATCACCGAACTGAAGCGCACCGAGGACGCTCTCAAACAGAGTGACGAACGCTATGCCCTGGCGACCCGCGTGGCGACGGAAGGTATCTACGAATGGATCATCGACACGGGTGACCTGTACCTGTCGGACCGGGCCAGGGAGTTCTGGGGTTTCCCGTCCGGCCCGCTCAAGAGCGCGGAATGGAACTCCCACATCCACCCGGAGGACCATCCCGCATACCGGCAGGCGGTGATCGACCACTTGAAGGGGCGCACGCCATACCTGGAACACGAGATGCGCGCGCGCGACGCGCATGGCGAGTATCGCTGGGTGCACGACCGCGGCATTGCCGTGCGCGAACCGGGTGGCCGGGCCACCAAGCTGGTCGGTGCGACCAGCGACGTCACGCAACGCAAGCGCGCCGAACAGGAGTTGCGCCGTGCGCACGACCTGACCAAGGAGGCGCTGGAGCAGCAAACGGCGACCGCGGAAATCCTGGCTTCCATCAGCGGTTCGATGACCGATACCAGGCCCGTGTTCGATGCGATCGTGCGCAACCTGCTGCGGCTATTCGGCACGCGCTTCGCGGTGGTCCAGATCCTGCGCGACGGTATCGTCGACATGCCGGCGGTCGATGGCGAACCCGGGTTCGAGAAGCTGATCGAGCGCTACCCGCGCCCGCTCGATGAGAGCACCGTCGGCGGCCAGGCGATGCTCTCGAAGCGGACCGTGCAGTATTCGCCGGTGGTCGACAACCCCGCCGCGCCGGCCGCGACCCAGCAGTTCGCGCGTGATTTCGGATTTGATTCCGTGATCTTCGCGCCCATGGTGCGCGAAGACAGGGTGCTCGGGGCCATCGGCATCGCGCATCATCAACCGCGGGGCTTCGACGAAAGGCAAGTCGCCCTCATCGAGGCCTTCGCCGACCAGGCCGTGATCGCGATCGAGAACGTGCGCCTGTTCAACGAAACGAAGGATGCGCTGGAACGGCAGACCGCGACCACCGAAATTCTCAAGGTCATCAGCGGGTCGCCAACCGACACGCAACCGATATTCGACGCGATCGTGCAGAGCGCCGTGCGCCTGTGCGAAGGCGTCTACAGCGCCGCCATGCGACTGGAAGGCGGCCTGGTTCATCTGGTCGCCCTGCACAACTGGTCGGGTGAGGCGCTGGCGGTGGCGACGCGGCTGTTCCCGATGCCGCTGGACCGCGACCACCTCACCGCGCTTGCCATTCGGGAAAACAGGATCATCCACTTGCAGCACCTGCAAAGCGATCCGGCGATACCCGCGTCGTCGCGCGAGTTGGCGGTCGCCCAGGGCTATCAGACCCTGCTGATCGTGCCGATGTTGCGCCGCGGCGAGGCGATCGGCGCCGTCGTGGTGGCGAAGGCCGATGGGCCGTTCTCGGAAAAGCAGGTGGCACTGCTCCAGACCTTCGCTGCGCAGGCCGTGATCGCGATCGAGAACGTGCGCCTGTTCGAGGCGCTGCAGCAGCGCACCGAGGCGCTGACGCAATCGGTGAGCCAGCTCACCGCGTTAGGCGAGGTCGGGCAGGCGATCAGCTCGACCCTGGACCTCGATACGGTGCTCAAGACCATCGTGACGCGCGCGGTCCAGCTGGCCGGGCTGGATGGCGGGGTGATCTACGAGTACGACGAACGCAGAGGACAGTTCGACATGCGTGCGTCGGAGAACTTCGATGTGCAAAGTGTCGACCGCCTGCGCCGCGCCGGCATCCGCGAGGGCGAGGGGGCGATCGGCACCAGCGTGGTGACGCGCCAGCCGGTGCAGGTCCCCGACACGCACGCGCCGGGCTATTCTGCCCGGCTGCGCGAACTGCTCGACCGCGCCGGATTCCACGCCGTGCTTGCCGTACCCCTTGTGCGCGATGACCAGACCATCGGCGCGCTGCTGGTCGCCCGCGCGTCCGCGGGGCCGTTCGCGCCGGAGATCATCGATCTGCTCAAGACCTTCGCCTCGCAGTCGGCGCTGGCAATCCAGAACGCGCGCCTGTTCCGCGAGATCGAGGACAAGGGCCGCCAGCTGGAGACAGCGAGCCGGCACAAGTCGGACTTTCTCGCCAGCATGAGCCACGAGCTGCGCACGCCGCTCAACGCCATTCTCGGCTTCAACGAGCTGATCATGGGCGAGGTGTATGGCGAGGTTCCGCAGGACATGAAGGAGCCGCTGGCCGACATCCAGTCCAGCGGCAAGCACCTGCTAGGCCTGATCAACAACGTGCTCGACCTGGCCAAGATCGAGGCCGGGCGCATGGAGCTGGCGCTCGCCGATTACTCGGTGCACGACACGGTGGCGCGCGTGCATTCGACCCTGCGCTCGCTCGCCGCGGAAAAGGGGCTGGAATTCCTCGCCAGCGTGCCCGACGAGATCCCGCTGGTCTACGGTGATTCCGGCCGCATCGCCCAATGCCTGATGAACCTTGCCGGCAATTCGCTCAAATTCACCAAGGTGGGCCGGGTCGCGATCTCGGTCGAGTTGACTGGAGAAATACTCGTTTTCCGGGTCGCCGACACCGGCATCGGCATTGCGCCGGACAAGATCGACAGCCTGTTCACCGAGTTCAAGCAGACCGACGCGACGATTGCCAGCGAATACGGCGGCACCGGCCTGGGCCTGTCGATCAGCAAGAAGTTCGTCGAAATGCACGGCGGGCGGATCTGGGTGGAGAGCGAGCTCGGCAGCGGCACGTCCTTCCTGTTCGAATTGCCGCTGCGCACCGGCAAGGAGAGTTCCCCATGAGCGGCAAGGCCATCCTGTACGTCGAAGACAACGAGCTCAACCGCAAGATCGTGCGCGACCTGCTCAAGCGCACCTCCTACCGGCTGATCGAGGCGTTCGACGGCGAGGCTGGCGTGGCGCTGGCGCTGGAAGCGCGCCCGGACCTGATCCTGATGGACATCCAGCTGCCGAAGATATCCGGCCTGGAAGCGATGCGCCGACTGCGCGCAGAAGCGGCCACCGCGTTGACGCCGATGATCGCGATCACCTCGTTCGCTCTCGCCGGCGACGAGCAGAAGGCCAGGGAAGCCGGCGCCACCGCTTACCTCGCGAAACCCTACAGCCCGTTCGACCTGCTTGGGCTGATCCGCAAGCTTCTGCCCGAGGCGTGAGCGGCAGGGAGCGCGTGTCGGAGCAGGAAAAGAAAAGCCTGGCGCAGGTCATGCGCGAGGCGTTCGATGCGCATTTGGCGCGCAAGCGTGCGTCGCCGCCATTCACAACATCTCGCCGGTTTTGACCGGCGCACGGAGATCAGGAATGCCAAACCCGGCGCCGGTAGCCCCCGAACAGACCGATGACACGCGAGCAACGGAATTGCTTGCGGTGGTGCACGAGACGCTGCTCGACCTGAACCGGGAGACGCCGCGCGGCCTGCGCGTCGCGCTCGACAGTTCGTTCGATCGGGACCTCGCGCTCGACAGCCTCGCCCGCGTCGAACTGCTGCTGCGGGCCGAGCGCAGGTTCGGCGTTTCGCTGCCGGAGAATACCTTGCAGCGGGCGGAAACGCCCCGCGACCTGCTGGCTGCGCTCGGTTCGGCGAGCACTAGCGCTCGCCCGGCGGCACTGGCGGCGCAGCGCGCGGCGCCTCTGCCACCGGAAGGCCTCCAAGCCGAGCCTGCCGACGCCGGCACACTGCTTGAAGTGCTCGACTGGCACTTGCGCGAGCATGCGGATCGGACGCAGATCATCTTCCAAGGATAGGAATTTCAATGCCATTTTTGGGAGTATCTCGTCCGTTCCTGTCCGAATCAATCGTGGAAATTCCTGCCTGCGGTTCCTGATCGCCCCGTAAAACCCACTCCGGCACGCCCATTGTCTGTGCCTGTGGCCACCTGGGCGGCGGAAGTTTGCCGCTCAGGTGGCCACAGGCACGAGCCGCCTCCGACGAGCGAGTCTGTTCGTTTGGTGCCCTACCACGCGATGCGCTGATCGAACTCGTAGTCCGGTGCGGGTTGCGCTTGCGGATCGAGGGTGTCGAGGGTGTCCGATCCGCTGTCCTGCATCTCCCACAGCGGCGGACCGCGCGCTGGCATCAGACGCGGCGGTGACTTAGGCTCGCCCAGGTGGCCCAGAATCTCCCGGATCACCGGCCCCTCGGTGATGAAGGCGATGATCTTCATCTCGCTACCGCACTTGGGGCACAGCAGGGGCAGCACCTCATAG
>JAYVST010000719.1:0-5008 GCA_043775255.1 Burkholderiales bacterium | reverse complement strand
TAGCGATGTTGCGCAGCAAGGCGCCGGCCATGTCGGTCGGCGAGCGCGAAGCGCGCGTCAATCTCGCCGCTTGCTACCGTCTGGCGGCGCACTACGGCTGGACCGACCTGATCTATACGCATATTTCCGCGCGAGTGCCCGGCAGCGAAGAGCACTACCTGCTCAACCCGTTCGGCTTCATGTTCGATGAGATCACCGCCTCCTCGCTGGTCAAGGTCGACCTCGAGGGCAACAAGGTGGGGGATTCACCGCACCGCATCCACCGTGCGGGTTTCGTAATCCACAGCGCGATCCATGCCGCGAGGCCGGACGCCGGCTGCGTGATTCATTCGCATACCCGTGCCGGCATGGCGGTGTCGATGATGAAGCGCGGCCTCTTGCCGCTGTCGCAGCATGCGATGCTGTTTCAGGGCAAGGTCGCCTACCACGACAGCGAAGGCTTCGCGCTCGACCTAGACGAGCGCGCGCGCCTGGCGCACGACATGGGCGACAAGCCCGTCATGATCCTGCGCAATCACGGCACTCTGGTGGCGGGCGAAACCGTCGCGCAGGCGTTTTCGATGATGTGGCATCTGGAAAAGGCAATGCAGGCACAGGTCGACGCGCTTGCGAGTGGCTTGACGCTCACCATGCCGTCGAAAAAAGTTGCCAAGGCCATCGCGGAACGCGGCTTTTCCAAGGCCAAAATCGAGCAATACAGTGACGGCGCCAGCCCATTGGGCCGACTCGAGTGGCCGGGCCTGTTGCGCATGCTCGATCGCATCGATCCCTCGTTTCGCGACTAGCCTCGCGACGAACGCCGGGGCAAGTGGCGGCAGCGCCGCAGCTGATTCATTTTTCCGTGGGTGGCGCCGGGCGCGCCGGGCGGAGCCAGGCGCGCAGCATGTCGCACACTTGCGTGCTCGCAAGCAGGTTGAAATGATCGACCCCGTAGACGATGTGCGTTCTTGAAGCGGGGAACCGCAGCGCGAAACGCGCGTCCTTGTGCTGCCCAAGCGCGCTGGCTACCGGAACCAGACCGTCGCCGGTCAGGTGCGCTCCCCGCGCATGCGGCTCTCCTCGCTTGGTTGCCGCGATCGCATAGCAGCGCACGCCGGGTGGCAGCGGCACGGGCGTGCGCACGTCGCGCGCGCTGTCCGCGCGCAGACCCTGCCAGTCGTCGTCACGCAGGTTGCCGTGGCGCAAGTCGCGGATGCCGGCGCTGCGAATCCCGCTGAGGCGCGTGAACGGTGCGGTATAGGGGCTGATGCCGATATAGAAGTTGGCGCGGCTGCCGGCGCGTTCGAGCGGTGCGCCATGGTGCGGCGTGCCGAGAAACACCATCGACTTGAGAAGCCTCGGCCAGGCGAACCCTGCTGCGCGCGCCTGCAAGGCGGCACTGCAGGCCAGAAGTCCGCCCATGCTGTGGCCGATGATGGTCAATTCCGTAACCGGCACCGGCCAGTTGCGCACGGCTTCGTCAAGGAGACCGGCGAACAGGCGGCCGTTTTGCGAAATGTGAAGGCCGCTGTTGTAGTGCAGATAGAGGGCGGTGACACCGAGTTCATCGGCCAGCGCGGCGCCGTGGTCGTGGCCGGCGCGCTTCCATTGCAGGTCGTTCATGCATAGCCCATGCACCAGCACAAGAAGTCTGGCGCCGGCGCCTGGCAGCGCAGCTGACAAGTCTGGCTGCGTCAGGTCGATTGGTCGGCCGTGGCGACGTAGACGCATCTCGATCGCCAGCGGATTGTCGGTGGCTGCCAGATAGTCGCCCAGAACGCCGTTAAGTGCCGCCAGAATTGCCTCGCGGCGCGGCGACGAACCGGCGCGACCGAGCAATGGTTTGAGCGAAAATAGCGCCAGGTCGATGCCGAAGCCAACCGCGTGGGTGACGCCGCGCACGCTCTTGTAGACCAGTCCGGTGATGCCGCCGGTGCGCCCGCCTGGCGCCCTGCCCACCACCGGGGACCGTGCGGCGATGTTGCGGTGCATGTCTTCAACCAGATGCGTGATGCCTTTGACCGCGTCGACGGCCATGCGACTGGCGCCACGCAGGTCGGCAACGCTGGCGGGAAGCGCCTGCGATGACCGATCGATGCCCACGTCACAATCCTTTTTGCTTGCGCCAGATCTCGAACGCGGCTTTTGTTTCAGCGTTCGGCGGGTAGGTGCCAGGCAGTGTCGCGCCACCCTGAATGCGCTCCAGCAAAAACGCTTCCATCACTTCTTGTTCGGCAGCGTCGCGCGCAACCTCGTCGGCCAGATGCGCCGGCACCACCGCCACGCCTTCATCATCGCCGACCATGATGTCGCCCGGATACACCGCCACGCCGCCGCAACCGATCGGCACGTTCAAGTCGATCGCGTGGTGATGGATCAGGTTAAGGGGCGCGCTGCCGCCGGCGGTATAAACCGGGAAGTCCAGGTCGGCGATCCGACCGCTGTCGCGGATCGGCCCGTCGGACACAAGACCGGCGACGCCACGCACCATCAGCCGGGTGGTGAGTATCTGCCCGCCCGAGGCCACCCGCGTCTCGCCGCGACAGTCGATCACCAGCACATGGCCGGGCGGCACGCTCTCGATGGCCTTGCGTTGCGGATGGTCGGGGTTGTCGAACGCGCTGAGCTGGTCGATGTCTTCACGTGCCGGAATGTTGCGCATGGTGAAGGCCGGTCCCACCATGTTGCCGCCCGAGGGATCGGTCAGGCGGGCAATGCCTTGAATGTAGACATTGCGCAAGCCGCGCTTGAACAGCTGGGTGCACAGGGTGGCGACACTTACTTTTTGCAGGCGCGTGAGGGTGTCTGGATGCATGTTGGTTTGCTGGAATGTCATTCGATGTGAGGGTGGCGGAGTCTCGCGGCCTGTAGGACTTTGGGGGCGAAAGCGACGATCGGCCCCAAGTTCGACAGGCTGCTACTCGGCGCGGATGGCTTGGTCCACGATGACGCGCGCGTACTTGCGGCGGTCGGCCTCGATCACCGCAGCGAATTGCGCGAGCCTTTCACCGCGCGGCAGGGCGCCCTGACCGATCAGGGTCTGGCGCGTGTCGGTCTGTGCGACGATTTCGTGGGTGTCGGCGGCAATCTTGTCCAGCACCGCCGGTGGCGTGCCGCCCGGCGCCATCAGCCCGATCCAGGAGCCGGATTCGTAGCCGGGCACGCCGGCCTCGGCGAGCGTTGGCGTGTCCGGCAATGCGGGCGAACGCGCCTTGCTGGAGACCGCCATGCCGTTCAACTTACCGGCCTTGACCTGGCCCACCGCCTCGAGAATCGTGGTGAAGAGGATATTGACATGCCCGGCAAGTAGATCGGCCACGGCCGGGCCGCCACCTTTGTATGGCACATGCAGCATCCTGATACCGGCCATGTTCTGCAATATCTCGGCGGCCAGATGCGGCGCACCGCCGGCGCCTGAACTTGCAAAGGTGAACTTGCCCGGCGCGGCCCTGGCTGCGGCGATGAGTTCGGCCGGCGTCTTTTCCTTGAGGCCGACATTGGCCAGGAGCACCAGCGGCAGGTCGGCCACCATCACGATCGGCAGCAGCGCCGTTTCGGCATCGTAGGGCAACTTCTTGTAGAGCGATTGGTTGATCGAGATCGTGCCGACGTTGCCCATGACGATGGTGTACCCGTCAGGCTTGGCCTTGGCGGCGGCGTCCATGCCGACGATGCCGGCGGCGCCGCCATGGTTTTCAACCACCACCGACTGACCCCACCTCTGGGTCAATTTCTGCGCGACCAGTCTTGCGCCGACATCGGTGCCGCCGCCAGGCGGGAATGGCACGATGATTGTCACTGGCCGATTGGGAAAGGGCGCCTGCGCGATCGCTTGCGGCAGGACCGCCCAAAGCGCGAGCAGGGCGGTACGGAGTAAGGCAGAGGTTCTCATTGAAGCCGGCAGTTTTTGGACTCGGCCCATGTTACTGCGGTCCGGCGTTTCCCCGTTCTGGCATTGGAAATCATCATCGATCAAAAACGGCCGCGCCAGCGACGGCCGTAGCTTCAAGATCACCCTCGCCAAGCGCGCAGCGCTCCTACCGGGGAGGCTTGGCTGCCGGACACCCTTCGGGCAGGAAAGGCTTGATCAACGATACGCCGGCGTTGCCGGCGTGGACATACTGCACGCCCTTGCCGACGACCTCGGAGATGTATATCCACCAGCCGTCGCGCACGGAGCCTGCGCACGACGCACTGCACACCAGGAAGCGCGCGCCGACGTTTTCGAGCAACGGCGAGCCGCCCCAAGTGCAGAAATACCCGGCGTTTTCCAGGATGCCGCGTGCCTGTGTCGCGGTGGCGCGCGGCGGCACAAGGTCGTCGATGAGGTCGGCGGACTTGCGGATGTGTTCGGGTGCGCTGTCCGGCGTTGGCAGGGGCGCGCTGTCCAGTGCTGGCACAGGCGCAGCATCGGCCGCCAGCGCGGTGCGCAGGCAAAGGGCTGCCGTCAGGAGCAGGGCGCGTGCGGGAAACATCGGGCGCGGATGACGGGGCATTCGAAGGGTAGTGCAAAGGCGTTCGTAGCGAACGGGCAAGATCTCGCATCATAGCGTTGCCCGGCGCGCGCATGCGCGCAAAAGCGCGACAACGCACCGAGAACGCCGCAGCCGCGATACCGTTGCCGTCGCGGCGACAGGTGACGCTACCGGATGGCCCACCCGCCGCACAGCGGAAACACCTGGCCTACGAAGCAGTTCGCGGCGTCCCGGCACAGGTAGGCCACAAACTCGGCATCTTCGCGCGCGCTTACGAGGCGACCCAGGGGAACTTCACGCGCGAGTCGCTCCTGGAATTTTGGGTTCGCCTGAATTTCCGCCGAGAAGTAGGTGGGGTTGTCGACAAAGTTCTGCGCCACGGCATTGACCTGAATATTGTGCGGTGCGACCTCGACGCCGACCGACTGCACATAGGCGAGTTGCGCACCTCGTGCTGCACTGTAGGTGGAGGTGCGCTTGACTCCTTTGAGCGCCGCTGCGCTGCCCATGACGATGATCTTGCCCGCCTTGCGCGCGATCATCGCCGGGAGAAC
>JAYVST010000718.1:0-6857 GCA_043775255.1 Burkholderiales bacterium | reverse complement strand
CACGCCCACCTGGTTCTGCGGTAGCGATGCCTGCACCGGTTGCCCGTTGTTGGTGGCGCGCAGGTTGCCGGCGACCAGCATGACGAACAGCGCGCCGTCGATGGCGTCTTGCGGCCAGCCGAATGGCGCGGCCTTGAAATGCTCGCGGATGTCCTTGCCCTTCTTGCCGGCGCCGATCAGTTCCAGCACGCGGCGACACACCGGATGCTGGGTAGGGTTGCCAGGGTAGCCCACCTGCGAGAGCGCGCCGACATCGCCGCCACGGGCGCGAGATACAACCTGCCCCCAATTGGCGTGGTCGGCTTCGGAAAACTGGGGGAACAGCCGCACCAGGGCGTTGTCGGCCGAATCTTGCACCTTGTCGGCCAGCTCGATGCCGTTGACCTCCTGCCCACCACCGAGGAACACTTTGGCGCCACCGATGACATGGCCGAGCAGTTCCTGGATGCGGTGCTGGGCCACCGCCAGATGCGTCTCTACGGCCTTGCGCGGTTCGATGGCTTCGGGGCCGCCGGTCAGGCCGTGAGCGTCCAGGGTTTCCTGCGCGGCGATCTGCGAGGTGATGGCCTGCTTCAACTCCTCGTGGTGCAGGCGCGGCAGGTAGCCGAAGAGCATCGGGCTATCGACACCCGCCGCGCGGGCGTCGTTCAATACCGATTTTTCGTCGTCGCTCCAGCCGTCACGCATCCAGAGCGTGACTTCGTCGGCGCTGGTGGTCGGGCGGCTGGAGGAAAGCTCGGCGACGAGTTTGCGTGTTGTTCCGGAGTTGCCTTGCTGCAATGACACGGGTTTGAGCGCCTGCTTCGCGCCATCGCGCAGCAACTCCGCGCGTTTGGAATTGATGCGCTGGTCGTCGTTGAGGGCCGAGGTGCGGCGGCGGTTGAAGTCGTGCGTCCAGACGGCGCCTTCACGGGTTTGCAGCCGATATTCGGTTTCCACCGCCATCAGCTGGCCATCGGCAACCAGTTGCGCGAGCAGCTTCGGGACTTGTTGCTCCAGCTTCGGTCGGTCGGTGGTCAGGTCGCTGACGAGCAGGTCCACCAGCGTTTCCGCGTTGGCGCGCACGCCGTCGTCGGCGCCGGGTGTGCGCGGCAGCTTGCCGATCAGAAAAATCAGCGCGCACAGGCTGGAACGCAGCGTGCCGGTGGGCGTGCCATCACGCTGCTTGCGGATGATCTCGTCGTATTCCCGCTCCAGCTCGCCGGAATTGAGAAGGTCGGTGGAAATCTGGTCGTAGATGAAATCCGCCGGCACTACCGTGCCCACGGCCGCCGCCGCGGTTTGGCGCGTAGCCTCGAAGACGATCTGCAACTGCGAGCGCAACTGTGCCTTGGTGCCGGAGTGGTCGGTATTGCGCAGCACCTTCTCCCAGAACCGGCGCCGGGTCGAGAGCAGCGGGTAATCCGCGACGAAAAACTTGTCGTCTTCATGCGTGGCGGCCAGCCGGGTGTTTTGCAGATGGCGGGCCAGTTCGCCCTGGTTGGCGTTCAGACAGGCGGCGATGGCCGGCTCCTGCTCGGGCTTCTTGCGCAGAACGGTCTTGCGGATGACGCTCTCGACGTCGGTATCGGAAAGCTGGACCTTGACCGCGAAGCGTGCCTGCAGACGTTGCAGGGTGGGCGTCGCACTGTGCAGCGCGGATTGGCCGGTGCCGACCAGCAGCAACCGGCTGCCGAGATCGGTGCAGACATGCTCGGCGATTTCCTGCACGTCGTTCGCGCGTTGAATACGCTCACCGATGAATTGCTGGATTTCGTCGACGACCAGCAGGGTGCAGGGGAGTTGACCGTCGGGCCCGAAGATCTGTTTGACCACATCGAGCGCATCGTCAATCGTCGGCGAATTGTTGTCCTTGAACTGCTCGCGGATGGCCGCCTGGGCGTAGACGGCACTGCCATATTTCGGCTCGGCAACGACGAGCGCTTCGGCAAGTGGCATGGAGAGCTTGAGGCTCCGTACTTCCTGCGCAAGGTCGCGCGTCTGGTGCTTGAGGGCGGCAGACACCTTGTCCTCGTACCCCGCCGAACGCAGCCAGAGGACGAATTTGGCCTGGGCGAGGTTTTCCGGCAAGCCGGCGGCGCGCAGTACCAGCTGGATGAAGGCGAGGCGCACGTTGTCCATGGAGCCCGCACCGAGTGTGCCGGCGGCGGCGCGCAGACCACCCAGCGGCTTGCTGCGGTTGGTCAATTCCGTCAGCAGATCGGTGATTTCCGATGGCAATGTGACCAGAGAGCGGGCGGTGGCACCGTCGGCAAACCGATAGTCCTCCCAGAGATAGCGCAGCACCTTGACGAGGTGCGATTTGCCGCTGCCGAAAAAGCCGCTGACCCAGACCGCGTTCTGCTCCGCCTTGCCCAGGCCGCCAAGGTAGGCTTTGAGAATCCGCTCCATACCGCGCGCGTATTCGCCATCGCAGACGAAGTTCTGCAGCTCAAAGCGCAGAGTTTTACCCTGGCCCTCGTCGTGACCGATCTCCGACACCTTCGAGACGCCATTGTTCAGCAGTTCCAGCGTGGTGGGATCGCGGAAGTACAGGTCGCGGTTGGTCATGGATTGATGAAGCTCTCGGTGGAGGTGATGGGAACGGCCATGTAGTTGAAGCCGTCGCGCGCGTCCATGAAGCGATAGATATTGCCGGCGTATTCACCGGGGAACAGCACCAGCAGGCGGCCGCGCACGACATCCTCGACGCGCTCGATCAGGCTGGACACCCGCATGAAATCGAACAGGGTGGCCAGGCCGATGATGGCGACGACACTGCCGGCGTCGGCGTCCTCATGCGTGCAGGCCTGGCGCACCCGCTCGACCGCCAAGTCTTCGAGGGCGCCGTCGGCGCTGAAATGCTCGGGCTCGTTGAAGATGCCCTCGCGGTATTCGTGCGCGGCGATCCACTGCGGAAGCAGAGGCGTGAGGTCAACGATGCTCCACCCATGGTGCTCTTCCAGCGTGATCTGCTCGAACTGGGGCAGCCGCGCCCGGACGCGCCGCTCTTCGGCCGGCGGGTATACCGCGAACCAGACGCGCTGCTTGCCCGACACGTTGGCCGGCCAGGGCAAGCGCACCTGACGCGCGTAGTTGGCGAGAAGCCGGTCAATTGCGCTCATGCAGGTTGGCCCCGGAATTCTGCAAGCGACGGGAAGCTGATTTCGACCACCTCACCTACCGCACGCAGGTTGAGCAGCCCGGCGCGATGGGCTTCCTGAGCCATGGCTTTGGCGCGATCGGCATTCAGATCGAGGAGCCGGCACCACGGATTGGAAAAAACCGCCGGGCCGTGATACCCGGCGACGTCACCCAGGAACAAGGCCATGGTGACGGCAATGGCAGTAGGCTTGATGTGCCGGCGGGTCTTGTTGGTGCGGCCGGCGAGATGCCCGGACTGGGTCCAGGACGATGCGGCGTTGCGCGCGATCTTGCTCCGGTTGAGGTCCGAATACTGGCTGGCGAATTTGGCCTCCAGCGCCTGCGCCAGCCTGCCAGGTTCGACGTGATCATCGACCGCAGCCTCCAGCACGGCAGGCGTGGTGGCTCTCAACAGCGGATCGCGGGTCCAGGCAACCTGCAAAGCCAACAGCGGCAGGCTCGCGGCATCCCAGGTGAACAGCCTGCGCAGAAGCCCGAAGATTGGCGTGGCTTCATCGAGGGCATACAGTTCACGCAGATGCCGCAGGGATTTCTCCCGTGTACTTTCGGTGACCTTGCCCAGCACGTTTTGCTGGAGAACGGCCGCCCGGTAGTCAATCGGCTGAGAGCCGATCGGCACGCGCGCCAGCATCGCGCCCAGTTCCTCCAGCATCATGGTGCGGCTGATGTGCGCGCCGCCTGCGGTGAACTTGAAGCCGAAGATTTCCAGGGCTCGGGAGGCGGCGGGAAATCCGATTGCCGAAAAGCCGCTGCCTGGCACTATTGTCAATTCCGATAAGAAAGCACGCATAGCTGCAAATACTACCGTGACAGCCTGGATCCATCCCGATCAACGATGCCAAGCGCGCGGGCATTATTGCAGCCTTGGGCACGACACAAGACCGATTTTGCGAAACAGTTTCAGCCGGCATCGCCTAGCCGCTGCTGAATGCCGGTCAACCGCCGATTCACCAGCCCCAGCCGGCGTTCCATCCCCGCCAGGGACTTCAAGGCCCAGGTGTTGTGTCTGTATTTCAAACGGTCGAACGTGCGCCAGCGCATGCCGCCGGGTTTTTCTCCCGCGCCGTTCAAGATGCCCGACTTCCACCCCGATCGCGCCCGAATGCTGTTCGCGCGCCGCGCCGCTCGATCGTCCACTGATTCCCGCTGGCTTGGATACGCCAGGCGATAGCAGTGCCGGCAAGCGAAGATCGGGCCGCTCACTTACAAAACCGCGACGCGCCGCCCGCACCCCTGCGCGGGGCAGCGAAACCACGACTGCTTTCCACCCAAGGCGCAGCCGGTCCAGTCCAGCCGCACCGGGTATTCCTGCAGCTGCCAGTCGGCGCCCGCCCGTTGGTGGCGATATTTCAGGATGACGCGGTCGGCCTCGGGGCGCACCAGAATCGAAGCGACCGTTTCATCATTGCGCAGCCAGCGCCATGGGTAGGCATCGCCAGGCTTGAGCGCGCCGTCGCGTTGCAGGCGCCGCACATCGAGCGTGCGGTAATCCTCCGTGGTATCGCGCCCGCCCTGATGTCGCCTGCCGCTACCCATTCCGCTTATCATTTTTCTCCCGTGGATTTTGCCGAAATCATTTGGCTAACTCGAGCGAACCTTAACCTCGATGACACCGCGAGATCCCGAAGATCCGCGCCCAGACTGGCTTTTCGGGCAGTTCGCGGTCTTCCGGTTTTTGCCCATTTCCAAGCTCAATTTCACGCCCTACCGCCGGCCGCGCAGCTCTTTCAGCTTCACCAGCATGGCCAGGGTCCGCTCTAACTTGCGATCGAGGTGCGTTTCGTAGCGCGCCAGCTTTTCCAGCCGGTACACCTGCATTCCCTCGCCCAGCGCCTGGGCCTTGATGGCTTCGCGATGGCGGGATTCCGCTTCGATGCGCTGCGCCGCCGCGATCCGGCCGAGCAGCCGCTCCTCCGCCAACTCCCTTACGCACGCCCACATAAACTCTTCAAAGGCCCGCCATGACTGTTCGACTAACGCTGAGACTTTGTCACACCGACGTCAAAAAAGTGTTCGGGTAACGCTGAGACTTGCCCCGTCAACGCTGAGACTTGCCCCGTCACCTCTTAGTTGCCACACCAAGCACCGAATTCGCGATCCGTGCAACTACGACTCACTCCGCTTTATGCTGAGAGCCCGTCGTACACGCACCGAGAGTCTCCACGGGCTCCGCCGCCAATAGCTTGGGGCAGAAATTCGCATACGGGTTGACCGGGCATTGGTGTGAATGGTGGATACGTCAGGACGCCTACATTTGTTGATGCGCGAATTGACGCGGGACCGCGATGGCGCGCTCGGGTAGGAGCAACCCACGGAAGCTTTGATTGTCGGTCTGTTGACGCCGACCGAAAATTGACCACTTGGTAGTGGTGATGCCGACTGCAATGCGACCAGAGCGTTCAACCTGCTTGGCGAGAGGGAATTTTTGCCAAGTGCTGGTCAGAGTCCGATCGGCACAGGTGATCGATTTCCGGTCGGCGGCGACACCTCAGTGGACAACCTGTCCCCCGTCGTCGTTTTCGATATTGGCGGCAACAAGTATCGGTTGAGCGCCGCGATCCATTTCAACACGAGAATTTGCTCCGTCCGCCACATACTGACGCACGCCGCGTACGACTTGCATGAAACCTCCACCTTGCCACCCGTAACGCTACGCTATACAATCCGCGCATGATCAAGCAGTTCCTGCACCGCGGCCTGCGGCGATTCTTTGAAACCGGGAGCAAGGCCGGCATCCAGCCACATCACACCGCCCGGCTGTCGCGCCAGTTGACCCGGCTGGACGAAGCCAAGCATCCCGACGACATGAACGTGCCCGGATGGGGGCTGCACCCGCTGCAAGGCAAGCCGCCTGGCCGCTATGCAATCACCGTCGACGGCAACTGGCGCATCACCTTCAAGTTCGAAGGCGAGGACGCAATCCTGGTCGATTACCTCGACTACCACTGAAAGGACAACGCACATGACCCGCATGCACAACCCGCCCCACCCCGGCGCCACGCTGCGCTGCGACGTGCTGCCGGCACTCGGCATTTCAGTTACCGATGCCGCCAGTCAATTGGGCGTGACCCGGGCGGCGCTCTCGCGCGTGCTCAACGAGCGCGCCGCGATCTCCCCCGCGATGGCGCTGCGGCTCGAAGGCTGGCTCGGCGTGAAGCGCGGCGGCCGCGCCGATTTGTGGGTCGCGCAGCAGGCCGCGTATGACCTGTGGCAGGCGCGCCGGGCAGGCGCGCCGAAGGTGCGGAGTGCACCGCAGGAGATTGAATCGGCCTGAGAAGGTGCGAACCGCACCGCAGGAGATTGAAGCGGCTTGAGTGCGCGTCGCCGCTGAGCCGATCTGGGAGCCGCACTATACCGGCGCGATTTCACAAAATCCACGCAGTAATTCACGTGGTCGCCGCCAGAAAAGGGAGCGCATTGGATGCCCATCTTTCAATTCACAGCGAAAGAATCTTTGGCATGGTCAGCTGAACTGTCACTACACGAGCCGATGCGGTAGTGCAGTGCGACCCTGTCGAGCTGCGACAGAGATCCGCTGCACCGGCTTGACCTTGATCTTCTTCCCGCGCTCGGCATGCCACAGGTCGTACTGGGCCTGCGCCGCAGCGATATCCGCCGCGCATCTCTAAACCATATTTGTAACACTCATTTGCAATTCCTTGATTTGCAGGACTAATCTTGTTCTGCTATCTTTCCGGTCTGGCTGCTTGTTG
>JAYVST010000717.1:0-10149 GCA_043775255.1 Burkholderiales bacterium | reverse complement strand
TGACCGTAGCGGTCAACATGGCGAGCCCGAATTTTGCGCAGCGCGATTTCGTCAGCCGCGTCGCAGCGACCATCCGCGAGGCCGGCATCGCGCCCGCGGCGGTCGAGATCGAAGTCACCGAGTCGGTGCTGATGCATGACATCAACGCCACCATCGCCACCCTGCGCGCGCTCAAGGATCATGGCCTGCTGCTCTCCGTGGACGATTTCGGCACCGGCTATTCGTCGCTCTCCTACCTGAAAAAATTTCCCATCGACACCCTGAAGATCGACCGCTCGTTCGTCCGCGACGTGATGACGAACCGGGAGGACGCGGCGATCACCTCGGCCGTCATCGCGCTGGGCGCAAGCCTCGATCTGCAGGTCGTGGCGGAGGGCGTGGAGACGGCCCAGCAGGCCGCGTTCTTGCGCGCTCGGGGTTGTCACCTGATGCAGGGTTACTACTTCGGGCGACCGGTCGGCGCCGTTGAAGCGACGGCGTTGCTGTTTGCGAATCGCGCCTGCGGGTCTGTCCTGCCGACCGTTGAAGCAGCGGGTGGCCACGCGCTCGAGGCCGCCACCGCAGCCTGATACCTGCGGGACCGGGCCTGGCCGAGCGTCTCGGAGCGCCGCGCGCCAATGCGATGCGCCGCAGTGTGCGACAGTGCGCCGCAGTGTGCGACAGTGCGCCTAAAATGCCGTCCAGCCATCGATTGCCGCCATGAACGATCCCCGACCGCCCGATCTGGAACCGACCGTCGCCGGCGCGGCGCCGCCCGCGCGCACGCTGCGGTCCGTTGTCGCGCGAGCGGAGCCGATGGAACCGGATCAGGCGCAGGAAGCCTTGATCGAAATCCAGGAGCTGCTGCGCCGTGCGCGGCTGGTCGAAACGGTGGTGCATAACCAGGTCATGGACAAGCATGAGCTGGTCGAAAACCTGGTTTACCGCCAGAACTCGGCCAAGCTCGGCGCGCGCCTGGATGAACTGCATCCGGCCGATGTCGCCTATATCCTGGAAGCACTGCCGCGCGACGACCGTATCGCCATCTGGGACTTGATCAAGTCCGCCGAACGCGACGGCGAGATCTTGGTCGAGGTCTCGGACGCGGTGCGCGAGACCCTGATCGAGAACATGGACCGCGCCTCGCTGGTGGCGGCGGCCGAAACCCTCGACACCGACGAGCTCGCCGATATCGCCGACGATCTCCCGGCGGAGGTGATCCGCGAGGTGCGCGAGGGCTTGACGCAGGAGGAGCGCGAGCAGTTGCGTTCGGCCATGTCCTATCCCGACGACGCCGTCGGTGCGCTGATGGACTTCGAGATGGTCACCGTGCGCGAGGACGTGAGTCTCGAAGTGGTGCTGCGCTATCTGCGCATCTTCGACGAGCTGCCCGACCACACCGATCAGGTGTTCGTGGTCGACCGCGCGGAGGTGTTGAAGGGTGTGCTGCCGATCAACCGAATTCTGGTCACCGATGCCGACGCGCTGGTGGCGGCGGTGATGACCTCCGACATGCTGAGCCTTAATCCGTGGGACAAGGCCGCCGACGCCGCGCTGGCGTTCGAGCGTTACGACCTGGTGTCGGCGCCGGTGGTTGACCAGGAGGGCAAACTGGTCGGCCGGGTGACGGTCAACGAGGTGGTCGATTTCATCCGCGATGCGCAGGAGGAAGAGTTGCTCTCCAAGGCGGGTTTGCGCGAGGAGGAAGACATTTTCGCGCCGGTGTCGAAGTCGGTGATCAATCGCGCGCCTTGGCTGCTGCTCAACCTCTGCACGGCCGGCGTCGCCAGTTACGTCGCTTCACGTTTCGAAGGCACGGTAAGCCAGATCGTCATGCTGGCTTTCCTGATGTCGATTGTCGCCGGCATCGGCGGCAATTCGGGCAACCAAACCATGACATTGATCATCCGCGCCTTAGCGCTCGGGCAGATCACCCGTGCCAACGTGCGGCGCCTTGTCACCAAGGAAGTGGCGACGAGCCTCCTGATCGGCAGCGGTGGCGGCCTCATCGCCGGCCTCTTCGCCTATGCCATCTCCGGACGGCCCGGCCTGGGTCTGGTGATGATGGGCGCGATGATGCTCAACCTGCTGGTGGGCACCAGCTTCGGCATGCTGGTGCCGTTGTTGCGCCATCGCTTCGGTCGCGACCCGGCGGTGGGCTCCTCGGTGCTGCTCACCTTCGCCACCGACACCATGGGTTTTTTCATCTTCCTCGGCCTGGCGAGCCGCTTCCTGCTATAGCGCGGCGATCGCCTGCACTTCCACCAGGAAGGGCTCCTGCACCAGTCGGTCGACCATCAATAGCGTATTGGGCGGATAGGCGCCGCTCGGGAACATGCGCGGAAATTCGCGCAGGCGATAGGCCATGAATTTCGCGATGTCCTGCGAATGCACCAGGTAGGTGGTGAACTGCACGATGTTGCCCCAGCCGGCCCCCTGGGTAGCGAGGGCCGCGCCGAGATTGGCGAACACTTGCACGCACTGGGCGTCGAAATCGTCACGGCCGATGATAGTGCCGTCGCGATCGGCCGAGAGCTGCCCGGCGATGAAAAGGAACTCGGACGCCTTCACGCGCGTGAGCTGCGAGTATTGTCCGAGGGGCTTGCCGAGTGCTTCGGGGTTCTGGATATTGATGTCGGCCATTGTTTCTCCTGTGGGTGGGTCAAAATATACTGCAACGCTTGGCGTCCATGGTCAGGATGCCGCCGTCGTTTCGCAAACTGCGGCTGTCGCACATTCAATGCCTGTGCGGCGCAATGGCCGCGCAATCCGCAGGCGCGCCTGTATGATCGGCGGCGTACTGATCGATGCAGGTCCGTTTGCACCATGCACACAAGCCGCAGGCTGCTAGCCGATCACGCCGACGCAGCGCGCTTCTTCGCGCCCCGGCCGTGCCGATGAAGCGCGTCGGCCTGATCGGTTTTGGCTTCATCGGTTCGCGCGTGTTCAGGCGCCTATGCGCGCAACCCGAACTCGGGCTCTTGCCTGCCTTTGTCCACAACCGCGAGCGGGTTCGCATGGCCGAAGTGCCGGCGCCGCTGGTGCTGGAGGACCTTGCGCAAATGGCCGAGCGCGGCGCCGATCTGGTGGTGGAAATGGCGCATCCGGACTACACGCGCCGCTGGGGCGAGACGATCTTGGCGCGTGCCGACTATTTGCCGCTGTCCGTGACCGCGCTGGCCGATCAGGCCCTGCACGACCGCCTGATCGCCTGCGCACGGCACAGCGGTCATCGCCTCCTCATTCCGCACGGTGCGCTGATGGGCACGGACAATCTGTTCGAGTCGCGCCACATGTGGAGCGAGGTCGAGATCGCCTTCTACAAGAACCCGGCCAACATCGACTTCTCCGAGTCGGGATACGATCCGGCGCGCATCGTCGGCGAGACGGTGGTGTACGAGGGCCCGGTCCGCGGCATCGCGCCGCTCTATCCGCGCAACGTCAACACCATGGTCACCTGCGCGCTTGCCACCATCGGCCTGGATCGCTGCCGTGCGCGCCTGGTGGCCGTACCGGGGCAAGACGTAGCCGTCGCCGAGGTCAACGCGCGCGGACATGACGGCTCCGTATTGCACATGCGCAAGCAACAGCCGGTCATCGGTGTGTCGGGCACCGAGATGTTCGATTCGCAGTTCGCGTCGATCCTGCGCGCGGCCGGGGTCGGCGACACGGTCGGTTTCGTGTAGCTCAGTCGGCCGCGGGTAGGACAATATATCCGGCCCGCGACGCGACGGGTCGCACCCGACCAGGCGGAAACACCTGGCCGGACACCAGGCCGAGGCAGGCGGTATGCCGATCGCGCAACTGCGCTCCTGCACGTTCGTCGAGCACCTGCGCACCATGCGACCAAAGCTCGAGCATCCGGCAGCCGGCGGCGGCGAATTGGGCCGGCCGTTCGCCGATTTTCCGTTGCAGTTCGCGGGCCGTCGCAAGGATCGCCTTTATAGACGCCTGGATGATTCCGGTCTTGCGCGCCTTCGACAGCATGCAGCGATCGGCCAACTCTTCAACCGCCTTTGCCGTCAACCAGCGTTTGGTGCCGTTGAAGCTCAATGCCATGGTGTCGTCGGCGTCGCCGTTTTGCGCGTGCGGCGCGTAAATGGCCATTGAGAGCATGTCGTATACCGGCGCCATTTCCACTTCGTCCGGGCGGTCGTACAACAGACCGAAATTTTTCAGGTGCGCGTCACCGTTGCGAATGACCGAGCACAACATGTACTGCGCAAAAAATTGATCGCGCGCGCGCCGCACCTGGTTTGCCGGCGCGCAGTGGTCCGTGATGGTCCGGATCACTTTCTCGACCGAACCGGAGAATTTTTCCGCCGCGCTCAGGCCAAGCATGGCGCACATGTCTTCGAACCCGCGCCACCCCCGCTCGTTCTGGTCAAAGCGCTTGATCGCGAGGTGCGTGCAATCTTCCGAAAGAACGAAGTCGGGTACGGCGAGCCCGGCGCGGCGCGCCACTTGAAGACCGAAATACTCGTTAAGAGAAAGGCATGGCGCATCGTCGGTATCGATCTTGATGATCCATCGGTCGAAGACCAGTGACGCCTTGGAAGTCTCTGCGATCGGACTCTTGGAAAGAAACTTCGGAAACCCTCCCGAGACACCGGAAAACCGCACTCGCTCGCCAAAATAGCGGGAGAGAAGGTCTTCCCTGGAGCAGGCAAGCAGTTGGTCGAAGTTGTCGGCCGGCGGGTCGCCGGGCGGCGCGGTGCCTTCCGGCAATGCCTTGAGCCGGCCAATGAGGCCGGCCCCAACCACCGACAGCAATTCGATCTCGCCGAACCGGTCAAACCGTTTCGAGAACATCCGGGTGAGCGTCTGGCGCAAGGCGCCTTCCGGCAAGCTGACCTGGAACACCGGATGCAGTTCATGGTGAACCCAACTTTCCAGGCGCACCGGCATCAACAGCGACACGGCTAGACCGGGGCGGACACCCGGCAAATAGGTGAATACAAACCGATTGGTCGCGGTCTGTTCGAGAACGCCAACTTTGTCACTGTCGTTGTATATATCCAGGCGCATCAGCCGCTCCCGTTTGCGTCGACGTTCTCGCTTGATGTCGCACCGAATGCGCGCGCGCGCTCCGCCTGCAAATCCTCCAGTGTCGGCCGGCGGCGCTTGCCGACCGTTGCCGCAAGTCCCAACACTTCGTACAGGCGAGTGAGTGTCTTGAGCGTGCAATCGCCGCCGGCCTCGATCAATCCGATCGACCGGCGACTGATGCCAGAAAGCACGGCCAATCGACTCTTGGAAATTTTCTGCTCCAAGCGAGCATCGACGATCGGGCGCACCAGCGGATGAAGGGAGCCGCGTTTGTCGTTGCCTATTTGAGCACTATACATACCAATATTGTGGCAAGGTGACAATTAGTAAACTATACATTACACTTGAGTGCGATTGAAACCTGACCCAAATGCCTGCCAACCCGCACTTCGCCTTAGAAAAGGCTGGTAGCGCCGCAGTGGTTGCGCCAAGCGCTTCGTAGGAGCCGGGCTTCCGGATATCCCACCGCCGCCGATTCGAAACCGGCCTGTCGAACGCGCGGTGCAGACATCGAATTCGCAGCGGCTCACTGCGGTCGCGGCGTCGGCGCGGTCGGCAGGTGAGGTTGGAGCGGAGACTTTCAGGTACTCAGTGCAGCGAAAGCGCGTTCCGCCGCGCCAATCGTGAAGTCGATGGCGGCGGCATCGTGACTGCTGGAGACGAACCCCGCTTCATAAGCCGAAGGCGCAAAATGCACGCCGGCTTCAAGCATCAGGTGGAAGAAGCGGTTGAACAGCGGCTTGTCGGCCTGCATCACTTCGGCATAGTTGGTCGGCGCGACGGGACTTGCGAACAGGCCGAACATGGCGCCGACGGATGCGGCGCAGAAAGGCAAGCCTGCCGCGTGCGCCGCTGCGGTCAGGCGCTGCGCGAACGACGCGGTCGTCGCGCCCAGGGTTTCGTAGAAGCCCGGTTTGCGAATTTCAGCCAGTGTCGCCAGGCCGCTGGCGACAGCGACCGGATTGCCCGACAGGGTCCCGGCCTGGTAGACCGCGCCAAGCGGCGAGAGGTGCTCCATCACGTCGCGCCGGCCGCCCAGCGCCGCCACCGGCAAGCCGCCGCCGATCACCTTGCCCAGCACGGTCACGTCGGGGGTGATGCCGTACAGGCTTTGCGCGCCGCCCAAGGCGACGCGAAAGCCGCTCATGACTTCATCGAACACCAGGATCGCCCCATGCCGGGTGCAAAGCTCGCGCATGGTCTTGAGGAACTCAAGCGATGCCGGCACCAGGTTCATGTTGCCGGCGACCGGCTCGACCATCACCGCAGCGATCTCGCCGCCTTGCGCCTTGAACAGGTCTTCGAGTTGCTGCGGGTCGTTGTAGTCGAGCACCAGGGTGTGTTGGGTGACCTCCGGCGGCACACCGGCCGAGGAAGGGTTGCCGTGGGTAAGCAGCCCCGAACCGGCCTTGACCAAAAGCGCGTCGGCATGGCCGTGGTAGCAGCCTTCGAACTTGACAATCTTGGCGCGGCCGGTGGCGCCCCGCGCGAGCCGGATGGCCGTCATCGCCGCTTCGGTGCCGGAACTGGTGAAACGCACCCGCTCCATCGACGGCACCAATTGACAGACGACCTCCGCGATCTCGACCTCGCCTTCGGTCGGCATGCCGAACGAGAGCCCGCGCAGGACCGCAGACTGCACCGCCGCGATGACCGACGGGTGGGCATGGCCGAGAATGAGCGGGCCCCATGAGCCGATATAGTCGACATAGCGTTTGCCGTCCGCATCCCAGACGTACGGTCCGGCGCCGCGCGTGATGAAGCGGGGTGTGCCGCCGACCGAGCGGAAGGCGCGTACCGGCGAATTGACGCCGCCCGGGATCACGTCCTGGGCGCGGGCGAAAAGGGAGTCGTTCTTGCTGGTCATGGCTGGATGATCCGTTTTGCGGAAAGTGTGAATGGTTCAATGACCTGCGACGATGGCGGCATGCGCGCGCATGTCTCGGGGGCCTTTGTTTGCCTGCGACCTTCAATGGAACAATGAGGCAAACACGCGCGCACGCGCGCCGATCTCCGGCGCTTCGAACAAATCGCTGATGACTGCGAGCGCGCTGGCGCCGGCCGCGATCAGCGGCGCGGCGTTGTCGACGGTGATGCCGCCGATGGCCACCAGAGGCACATTCAGGATGCGCGCCCGGTCGAACAAGTCGCACCCGGCGCGCACCGCGCCGGGCTTGGTCGAAGACGGGAACACGCTGCCGAAGGCGACATGGTCGGCGCCGACCGCGAGCGCAAGGTGAGCGAGTTCGAGACGGTCGTAGCATGAGGCGCCCAGCCGCCGGTTCGGGCCAAGACGTTTGCGCGCACGCGCGATGTCGCCGTCGGTTTTCCCGAGATGCGCGCCGTCGGCATCGACGTCGAGTGCCAGATCGACATCGTCGTTGATGATGAAGGTGCAGCCGGCCGCGCGGCAAATGGCGGACAAGCCCGTGGCCTGCTCCAAGCGGCGCGCCGGGCTCGCCGTCTTGTTGCGGTACTGCAAGACACGCGCGCCGCCCGCGATTGCCGCATTGCAGGCCGTGAGCAGGCGCGCCGTGTCCGGCCAGTCGGGGGTGATGGCGTAGAGGCCGGCAATGGCGGTCCGCGTCATGGGTTGCGCCGGGCCCAGAAAAACCGGTCGGGCAGGAATTGGCCCATGCCCGGACGGAACGCATGCTTGAGCGCGTTCCAGGTGTACTCCTGGGCTTCGCGCGCCGCCGCCGGCACGTCCTGGCCATTGGCCAGCATGGCGGCGAGTGCAGCGGCAAGGGTGCAGCCGGAACCGTGAAAGCTGCCCGACAGACGGGTCCAGGCGTCGCTGCGCACCAGTCCTACGGCGATCTGGCGCTCTTCGGCATCCTGTGCTTCGTCTTCTGCAGCGCCGCCGTCCTGCGGGCCGTAAAGATTGTTGACCACTTGCGAAGTGTTTTCATGGGTGCCCGTGACGAGCACGTACTCGCAACCCAGGGCGAGCATCCGGTAGGCGCAATCGGCAAGCGCCATGTCGTCGCCGCCTCCATCCGCAACCAGGCGGCGCGCCTCCAGGCTGTTAGGCGTGAGCACCGTGGTTTGCGGCAACAGCATCTCGCGAATGGCCGCGATGATCTCTTCGCCGACGAGTTCGTCGCCATTGCCCGCAGCCAGCACAGGATCGAGCACGAGCGGGATGTGAGGATAGTCCGAGACCACCGCGGCGATCGCCGCCACGTTTTCGACGCTGCCGATCAGGCCGATCTTGAAGGCTGCGACGGTCATGTCTTCCAGCACCTGGCGCGCCTGGTCTTCGAGCCAGTCGGCATCGACCGGGTTGACCGAGTGGACCCGTTCGCTGTCCTGGACCGTGATCGCCGTAATGACGGACAGGGGATGGCAACCAAGGCTCGCGATGGTCAGCAGATCGGCCTGAATGCCGGCGCCGCCGGTCGGGTCGGAGCCGGCAAAGGTCAACACCAGGGGCGGGGAGGGACGGTTGGGGGTCATGGCGCGTCGAGGGTGCGCGCCGCCCGGCGCCACTGCGCGGGGCCGGGCGGGAACGATGCGCGCGAATGTTATGATGCAGATTCTATCGGATCAGCCGATGTTCAAATACGCAACATTGCGCGGGCGGTGCGAATGCCTGCGGCGCTGAAGCTTTGCCGCAGTTTGCAACCGTAGTCTGGACTCCCGATTTTCACCTGGTCCGCGCCGGACAACTCGACAGAAGTCTCATGGAAAACGAATTCAAGACCTGGATGTGCCTGATTTGCGGCTGGATTTACGACGAGTCGGCAGGCGCGCCCGAAGAAGGCATTGTCGCCGGCACCCGTTGGGCCGACGTTCCGATCAACTGGACTTGCCCGGAATGCGGGGCGCGCAAGGAAGACTTCGAGTTAGTCGAGATCTGATGTCGGCTCCGGGCTTTCCCAGGACACCCTTGGAGCTGTAGCCGGGCCTTGGAAACTCTTTTGTAATCAAGCCGGTCGCGCAAGGTTTTGAAGTGCCGCTGATTGATTTCCGCAAGGTAATATAATCAGAGGGTCCGCGTGCATGGTGTTGTTCTTCGGCACCGGAACTCGGGGCGAACGCGACACTGCCGGCACGCACATTTGCCAGCGCGGCAGGAACCAGGGGCGAATGGGCCGATGGCCGACATAGCAAATCTAGCCGGGGTAAAGGTGATGGTGATCGACGATTCGAACACCATACGGCGCAGTGCGGAAATCTTTCTGGTGCAGGCGGGATGCCAGGTGATCTTGGCCGATGATGGTTTTGACGCGCTCGCCAAGATCAACGATCATGCGCCGGACGTGATTTTTTGCGACATCATGATGCCGCGCTTGGATGGCTACCAGACCTGCGCCCTGATCAAGAAAAACGCGCGCTTTTGCGAAACCCCGGTGATCATGCTTTCGTCCAAGGACGGTTTGTTCGATCGCGCGCGCGGTCGCATGGTCGGCTCCGATGAATATCTGACCAAGCCGTTCACCAAGGACAGCCTGATCAGGACAGTGGGCGTACACGCCGCGACTAAGGCGTGAGAGTCACCAATCCGAAGGATCCCGACATGCCGGTCAAGAAAATCATGGTGGTCGACGACAGTCCCACCGAACGCTTTTTCCTGCAGGAATTGCTGGTCAAGAAAGGCTATTCGGTGATCACCGCCGAGAACGGCGAGGAAGCGGTCGTCAAGGCACGTGGGGAATTGCCCGACCTGATCCTGATGGATGTTGTGATGCCGGGCTTAAACGGTTTCCAGGCCACGCGCCAGATCGCGCGCGCGCCCGAAACGTCTCACATTCCGATCTTCATATGCACCACCAAGGATCAGGAAACCGACAAGATCTGGGGTGTCAGGCAAGGCGCCAAGGGCTACCTTGTCAAGCCGGTCGACAGCGACGAGCTCCTGAAGAAAATCGCCGAGCTGGGCTAGACCGGTTACCGAGCGTCGATCGAACACGTGGCCACCAAGACCAGTCTTCGCCAGTTCCAGCAGGAACTGGCCGTACGCCTTGCCGGCGCCAAGGCGGCACCGGCTTCGACTGCTCGCCTGGGCGTTCGGTGCGGTGCTACGTTGTGGCTGATCGACCTTACCGAAGCCGGAGAAATCATGCCGGCGCCCGCGTTGACGCCGGTGCCGCTGACCAAGCCTTGGTACGCGGGCTT
>JAYVST010000716.1:0-2731 GCA_043775255.1 Burkholderiales bacterium | reverse complement strand
TTTGGGTCCAACTTCGAAGGCCCTTTCAGCCACGCAGAACGCATGGATCTGCTCGGCATGATGATCGGCAAGTGGCATGCGGCCGGATTGCCGGTGACGCGCGTTTCCCTTCTCGAGGCGATGGGCTGGAACCTGCCGCACCTGGTGCGCGAGACCATGCTGGCAGTGCGCGAACGCTGGCCGGAAGTGACCGGGTTCCACATGCATCTGCACAACCAGCGCGGCTCGACCATCGCGAGTTACTACGAGGCGCTGCAGCTGGGCGCGACCGAATTCGATACCTGTCTGGGTGGCATGGGGGGCTGCCCGTATTGCGGCAATGGCCGCTCGGCGGGGCATGTGCCGACCGAGGACTTCGTCGACCTGTGCCACGAAATGGGGATAGAAACCGGCTACAACCTCGACAAGCTCATCGAGGCGGTCGCCATCGCCGAAGAAGTGGTGGGCCACCCGTTGTGGGGCCACGTATCGAAGTCCGGCGCGCGCCCGCGCGGCAAGGCGCTCTATCCGGCCAACATGCCGTTTGTGGAGACACTGGAAGAAGCGGCCCATTTCCGCCAGGGGCCGCAGGTCTATGCCGGACAAATCTCGCCGTGGAAGGAAGACGATCCGCTGCTGCGGGTGTGAGCGGCGGGTTGTGGGTGCAGGCCGACAGGCGGCTAGCGGCAGGCTTGGCCCTGCGCTGGGGCAAGGCCGCGCGCATTGGCTTCGACTTCGGCCAGATACGCGCCGCCTTCGGTGCGCCCATGCCGCTTGTCGCCCGCGCAATAGTAGGTGCGGGCCGGCGGGTTGGTCCACACCGTTTCCGGCTCTAAAGCTGAGCCGGTGATTTCGGCAGTTTCGCGCAACGGTCTCGAATCGGCTGCGGCCAGGACTGCAATACCAATGGCGAAAATGCCGACCGCCGCCCCCAGGAGGTGTGCCTTCATGCCGACGGGACCGCCATGGTCATTTGTTGCGGACCCGTTCAAGCCTGCCTGGGAGCGCAGAGCGTCTCACGCTTCGCCTTTCCAGCCGGACCCGTAACTGGCGCAGAAGACAGCGGTCGTCAACAGTGCCCCGGCGACGCCTGTGGAGTGCCCGCCGTTGCACCAGCCAATCGCGTAGCCGACAAGCGCGGCCACTACCGCGCCGGCGAACCCGATGGCAACGCGGATGGCGGCTTCGACATCGCGCTCCACGCCATCTTCAGCCTGATCGGCCGGGCGGTCGGATCGCACACCCGCAAGCCAGGAGAAGGCTGCTGCATTTGACAGCTTGTGCACTATGCGCATGATTGGACTCCCCGATGGATGACGACGTCCTCGCGCGAGCGCTGTAGGTGTCAAGGCGCCACGCCTGCGGAAATCTAGCGCAACCCGCGTGCCAAGTCTTTGGTTTCGTTTGTAATCAACGACTTGGGTAGAGCATCCTGCGGGGCGGGCGTGGCGCCCGTGTCGGCGTTTTCAGACAGTCATTTGTCGCCCGGGGCATAAGTGTTTGATTGCCCGGAAGTCTTTGTCTGTTGCCAAATGCCTACACTGGTCGCCACTGCGCGGCTTCCTGCCATGAGGCCCCATCACCGTCCTTGCCTGCTGGTGGCCGGCGCGCATCGCCGCAGGAGCGGCCGGATCGCGCCGATCGGCGGGATCGTGTTTCGTGAAGCTGCCTCGCGCCGCGCCCGGCAGATTCGGCGCAACATCCGCGTCAGGGTGAGACGGACAATCCGCATCGCGCGGGTGTTGGGGATGGTGTAGATGTTTACGACGGCAATCACCTGTGACAAGCGTTCAATCCACCTTGATCTTGGCGCTGCGAATGATGTCGCCCCATTTGACGCCCTCGGTCCTGACGAACTCGCCGAACTCCGCCGCACCGCGTGGATCGGCAATGGCGCCGCGCTCGGCGATGCGCGTCTGCATGGCCGGATCCTGCAGGATCTTGCGCACGTCCGCGCCGATTTTTTCGATCACATCCTTCGGCGTGGCGGCCGGCACCACCAGGCCGCCCCAGCCCACGCCTTCGAACCCCGGAAAGCCCGATTCGGCCACCGTCGGCACATCCGGCAATTGCGGCACGCGCTGTGCGGTGGTCATGGCGATGGCCTTGAGCTTGCCACCCTTGATCTGCGGCAGCGAAGAGGCGAGGCTGTCGACCATCAACTTCACCTGGCCGCCGAGCAGGTCGGTGATGGCCGGCCCGCTGCCCTTGTAGGGAATGCCGACCAGATCGATGCCGGCACGCGATTTGAAGAATTCGCCGGTCAGGTGCTGTGACGTGCCGGTGCCGGGGATGGCCCAGTCGATCGTGCCGGGAGATTTTTTCGCCGCATCGATCAGTTCCTTGAGGGTGTTCTGCACCAGTGTTGGATGGGCCACCCACATCAGGGGCACGGTGAAGACACCGCCCACCATGGCGAAGTCTTTCACGGCATAGGGCAGGGTCTGATACAAGCCCGGGTTGATACCCAGCGTGCCGCTGGTGCCCAGCGTGATGGTATAGCCGTCCGGTGGAGAATCGCGTCCGGCAATGGTGCCGGGCACGCCGCCGCCGCCGCCCCGGTTCTCCACAACCACGCCCTGATTCCAGATCGCCGCGAGTCGCTCGGCCAGCATGCGCGCGACGATATCGGTCGCCTGGCCCGGCGGGAATGGCACCATCACCCGCACCGTGCGGTTCGGGAATCCCTGCGCCTGTACCGGCGTGTGAAAGGCGGCAAGTGCGGCAGCGGCAAGCGTCAGTCCGGAGAGCA
>JAYVST010000715.1:0-4321 GCA_043775255.1 Burkholderiales bacterium | reverse complement strand
TGCGACGGCCGTCAGTTCGCCCTCAACTCCTATGAGAATCGCGTCTATCAGGTCGGCATCGAGGACGCGGCGCCCCTGATCGTCAAGTTCTACCGGCCGTACCGCTGGAGCGAGGCGCAGATCCTCGAGGAGCATGCCTTCGCCGCCGAACTGGACGCCGCCGAGATTCCCGTGGTAGCCCCGCTCGAAATCGGCGGCCAAACCCTGCACACTTTCAACGAATTCCGCTTCGCCGTGTTCCCGCGCCGCGGCGGCCGCACGCCGGAACTGGAAAACAAGGAAACCCTGGAATGGCTGGGGCGTTTTCTCGGACGCATCCATGCCGTCGGCGCGATCCGGTCATTTCAGCATCGACCGACACTCGATAGCACCACTTTCGGCCGCGAATCGCGCGACTGGCTCTTGACCCACGACATGATTCCGCCCGACCTGCGCGCGCCATGGCAAAGCGCGGCCGAGATGGCGCTGGAACAGGTGGCGCACTGCGAGGCCCGCGCCGGCCAGGTCACCCTGCTGCGGCTGCACGGCGACTGCCACCCCGGCAACGTGCTGTGGGTCGACGAAGGCGCCGGACGCGGCCCGCATTTCGTCGATCTCGACGACGCCCGCATGGGCCCGGCCGTGCAGGACCTGTGGATGCTCTTGCCCGGCGACCGCGAAGCCGCCTCACGCATGCTGGCCCATCTGCTGGCGGGTTATGAGGATTTCCGCGACTTCGACGACGCCGAGTTCAACCTCGTCGAATCGCTGCGCACCCTGCGCCTGATGCACCACTCCGCCTGGATCGCACGGCGCTGGAACGACCCCGCGTTTCCGGCCGCCTTCCCGTGGTTCGCCAGCCCGCGCTACTGGCAGGACCGCATCCTCGAACTGAAGGAACAGGTGGCGCTGATGCAGGAGCCGGCGCTCAAGCCGGCGCGGGCCTGAGGCAGGGTTACGACGGGGCGCGCGGGTCGTCCCGCATGCTGCGCAAACAGGGTTGCCGGGCGTCTCTTCAATCGCCGCGCGAATCATCCTTGACCCAGATCAAATCCCGGCCACGCGGCGGGAACTCGGGTACAGTTCCAGGTTCGCCCCGCATGACCGCCGTCTCTCGTTCCGACACCCTCGCCCGCCTCGCCCGCCTCGGCCGCACGGCAAACGTTGCAAGAGAAGGGGCGCCCCCCAATAACCACCAAGGACCAATCCAATGAGCAATCGCATCGCCATCGTCACCGGCGCCGGCACCGGCGTAGGCAAGGCCAGCGCCGTGGCGCTGATCAAGGCCGGCTTCACCGTAGTATTCGCCGGCCGCCGCCCGGAACCGCTGGCCGAGGCGATAGCCGCCGCCGGCGCGACCGCCACCAATTCGCTGGCCGTGCCCACCGACGTGGCCAGCGAGGATTCGGTCAAGGCACTGTTCGATGCCGCCGTTAAGAAATACGGTCGCGTCGATGTGGTGTTCAACAACGCCGGCGTCAATGCTCCGGGCGTGCCGCTCGAGGAACTCAGCTTCGCGCAGTGGAAGAACGTGGTCGACATCAACCTCTCCGGCATTTTCCTGTGCATCCGCGAATCGTTCCGCGTGATGAAGGCGCAAGACCCGCGCGGCGGCCGCATCATCAACAACGGCTCGATCTCGGCGCACGCGCCGCGCCCCAATTCGATCGCCTATACCGCCACCAAACACGGCGTCACGGGCCTCACCAAGGCCGCCGCGCTCGACGGCCGCAAGTACGACATCGCGGTCGGGCAAATCGATATCGGCAACGCCGCCACCGAGATGGCGATGCGCATGGCCAAGGGCGTGCCGCAGGCCAACGGTGAGATCGCCGCCGAGCCGCTGATGGATGTCAACCATGTCGGCGAGGCAGTGGCCCACATGGCCTGCCTGCCGGCGGGCACCAACGTGCAGTTCATGACAATCATGGCGACCAAGATGCCTTTTGTCGGACGCGGGTAGGTTCCGGCAGTACCGGCGCCGGTCCCCTTGTCACCGGGCGCCGGCGCACGGGTTTGGCTTGTTCAATCACCTGCCAGTGACGTGAAGAGCGGCATTGCAACCGGGCGCCGGCGCACGGGTTTGGCTTGTTCAATCACACCAACAAATGAGACAAGACCTCTACACCTCCCGCGAACTCGGCCGCATGCTCGCGCCGCGCTCCATCGCCATCGTCGGCGCTTCCGAAACGGTCGGCAATTTCGGCCGTCGCAGCCTGGAAAATCTGCGCGACTACACCGGCATCGTTCATGCCGTCAATCCGAAGTACACCAGCATCGTCGATCGGCCCTGCGTGCCGAGCCTGTCGGCGCTGTCCCACTCGCCCGACTGCGTGGTCATCGCGGTGCCGCGCGAGCGGGTCGAGCCGTTGGTGCAGGAAGCCATCGCCAAGGGCGCGGGCGGCATCGTCGTCTACGCCTCCGGCTACGCCGAGACCGGCATCGAAGAGCGGACCCAACAGCAAGAGCGCTTAGCCGAGCTGGGCCGCGCCGCCGGCGTGCCCATCATCGGGCCCAACTGCATCGGCATCGTCAACCACGGCCTGCGCTGCGGGCTGACCTTCATGCCGCATTACGTGGAAGTGCCGGCGATTGCCGGCAGCATCGGCATCGTGTCGCAATCCGGCGCGATGGGCTACATCTTCGTGCAAGCGCCGATGCGCGGCGTCGGCTTTACCCACTACCTGGCTTCCGGCAATTCCTGTGATGTGGACGTGTGCGATCTTGCCTCCTACCTGATCGACTTGCCGGAGGTAAACACCATCGCCCTGCTGTTCGAAGGCCTGCGCGACGGCCAACGCCTGCTGCGCCTGGGCGAGCGCGCGCGCGCGGCCGGCAAAACCATCGTCGCCTACAAGATGACCGCCGGTGAAGCCAGCGAACGCGCGGCCTTGTCCCACACCGGGTCGCTGGCCGGGACCGACGCGGCCTACGCAGCCGCCTTCGCGCGGGCCGGCATCGTCACCGTCGACAACATGGAAGCGGTGCTGGAGACCGCACTCTTTTTCTCCAAGGCCCCTGCCCCGTCCGGGCGCGGCCCGGCCGTACTGGTGGGCTCCGGCGGCGCCGGCGTGATCGCCGCCGCCAAGGCCGAAGCGGCCGGCATGTTCCTGCCGCAACCCGACCCGGACGTCGATGCCAAGCTGACGGCCGAGGTACCCGACTTCGGCTCGACCGCTAACCCCTGCGATGTCACCGCGCAGGTGTTGAACAGCGCCGCCTCTTTCGAACGCTGCATGAGCGCCTTTCTCGACCATCCCGACTATGACGCGCTGGTCTTTCCGGTGGCGTACTCGCACCCGACCTACACCATGCAGCGCTACAACCAGGTGACGGAATTCTCGCGCCGCTATCCGACCAAGGTGATCTGCGCGATCTGGTTCCCGGAATGGCTCGAAGGCCCCGGCAGCCGCGAATACGAGAACGACGCGCGTATCGCCATGTTCCGCTCCACCGAACGCTGCATGCAAACCCTGGCCGCCTGGCATCGCCGTGCCGCGCGCGCCGCCTGGCCGGTGAGCCCGCGCCTGACCCAGCCGACGCCTCTCGAACTCGCACCCGGCACCATGACCGAACGCGCCTCCAAGGCCGCGCTGGCCGCCTACGGCATTCGCGTCACCCGCGAGGCGCTCGCTACCGACTTGGCCGCCGCCGAAGCCGCCGCCGCGCGCATCGGCTACCCCGTGGCCCTGAAGATCGAAAGCCCGGACATCCCGCACAAGACCGAAGCCGGCGTCGTAGCCCTGAACATCTGGGACGCCGCCGCCTTGCGCCGCGCCTACGACGAAATCACCACTGCGGCAAAACGCGTGGAGCCCGCGCCCCGCATCGCCGGCGTGCTGGTGGCCGAGATGGTGAAGCTGGGCCTCGAAATCGTGATTGGCGCCAAACTCGACCCGCAATTCGGCCCGCTCGTCACCGTGGGCATGGGTGGTGTGCTGGTCGAACTGCTGCGCGACGTGCAGGTCGGCCTGGCGCCGGTGACGCAGACCGAGGCAAGACACATGATCGACAGCCTGAAGGGCAGACAACTCTTCGACGGCTTCCGCGGCGCCCCGCCCGCCAACATCGCCGCCCTGACCGACATGGTGGTGCGCCTGTCCGAGCTAATCGCCGACCACCGCGAGCGCATCACCGAGATCGACATCAACCCGGTGCTGCTGGCGGCTGATGGCGGCGTCGCGGTGGACGCGCTGCTGGTGGTTCGATAGGGCGCCTGCGGCTACGCCATGAGCGGCTTTACCGTGTCCCTCCGGTAGAGCTGCATGAATTGCGCCGCAGTTGATGGCGCAGGGTCGATAGGCGGGGGGCAGGGGTCAATTAGTGCTTGCGTTCGGAGCGC
>JAYVST010000714.1:0-3478 GCA_043775255.1 Burkholderiales bacterium | reverse complement strand
GGCGATAGTGCCGTTTTCCCACTCTTACGGCATCACCGGTTGCGTCAACATCGCGGCCCTGATCGGCGCCACGCTGATACTGCTGCCGCGCTTCGATGTGGAAGAAACGCTGCGCACCATCGCGCAGCAGAAGCCGACCATCTTCCCCGGCGTGCCGATGATGTTCCAGAGCCTGGCCCATTTTCCGGGCGTGCGCAAATACGGCGTGGCCTCGATCCGCCTGTGCGTCTCCTCCGGTTCGCCCCTGCCGGTGGAAGTGCAGGAGGAGTTCGAGAAATTGACGCGCGGACGGGTGGTCGAAGCCTACGGCCTGACCGAGGCCGCGCCCGCCACTCACTGCAACCCGCTGGGCGCGCGCCGCCGCCACGGCTCGATCGGCTTGCCGCTGCCCGACACCGAATCAAAAATCGTCGATCCTGAGAATGGCGCCGACCTGCCGCCCGACACGCCTGGCGAATTGATCGTGCACGGCCCGCAGCTGATGCGCGGCTATTGGCAGCGCGAAGGGGAAACCGCGCAAGCACTGCGCGGTGGCTGGCTCTTCACCGGCGACATCGCGAAAATGGACGAAGACGGCTACTTCTACGTGATCGACCGCAAGAAAGATGTGATCTTCCTGGGCGGCTACCCGATCTACCCGCGCGATATCGAGGAGGTGATGTACGAGCACCCCGGCGTGCTCGAAGCGGCGGTGGTGGGTGTGCCGGACTGGGAGGTGGGCGGCGCGATTCGCGCCTTTGTGGTGGCGCGGCCCGGTTCGCGGCTGGGCAGCGAAAAACTGCTGGCGGAACTTTCCAGCCACCTCGCGCGCCGCCTGCCGGCCCACGCGCTGCCGGCGTCGCTTACGATCACCGATAAACTGCCGCGCAACATGCTGGGCAAGGTGCTCAGACGAGAACTGGCCGCAACCGCTTCCGCACCGGCCGCGCCAAAAGGGGAAAACACATGATCGATTTGCGCAGCGATACCGTGACCCGTCCGAGCCTCGCGATGCGCCGGGCGATGATGGACGCCGAACTGGGCGATGACGTCTTCGGCGACGACCCGACCGTCAACCGGCTGGAAGCGCATGCCGCCGAAATGTTCGGCATGGAGGCCGCACTTTTCCTGCCTACCGGTACCCAGAGCAACCTGTGCGCGCTGATGGCGCATTGCCAGCGCGGCGACGAATACATCGTCGGCCAGGAGGCGCACACCTACAAGTACGAAGGCGGCGGCGGCGCGGTGCTGGGCAGCATTCAGCCGCAACCCATTTCAAACCAGGCCGACGGATCCATCGCGTTGGCCGACATCGAAGCGGCGATCAAGCCCGACGATTCGCATTTCGCCCGCACCCGCCTGTTGGCATTGGAACACACGATCGGCGGCAAGGTGCTTTCGCGCGCGTACTTTGACGATGCGCTCGCGCTGGCGGCGCGGCGCGGTTTGTCCACACACCTGGACGGCGCGCGCGTCTTCAACGCGGCAGCCAAGCTCGGCATGCCGGTGGCGCAGCTGTGCCGCGGCTTCGACACCGTATCGGCCTGTCTCTCCAAGGGTCTGGGCGCGCCTGCCGGTACGGTGCTGGTCGGCCGGCGCGATCTCATCGCAAGTGCCAGGCGCATCCGGAAGATGCTTGGCGGCGGCATGCGTCAGGCCGGCGTGCTCGCCGCAGCCGGCCTGCACGCGCTGGAGCACAACGTCGCGCGCCTGGCCGAAGACCACGACAACGCCCTGCATCTCGCTGCCGGCCTGGGCCGGAGCCCCGTGCTCAAGGTTGAGCCGGTGCAGACCAACATGGTGTTCGTCCATGTTCCGCAGGCACATATCGAGCCGCTCAAGGCGCACTTGGCGTCACTCGGTGTGCTCGCCTTGATCGGGCCGCGCACTCGACTGGTCACGCATCTGGATGTCGATCGCGGCCAGATCGATGCCGCGCTCGACGGGTTCGCAGACTACTTCGCGCGCGGCTGATCGTTGGCAGCGCGCATGGCGACAGATTCACCCAACGAGCGCCGCGCCGCTGTCGAAGTGCGCGCGCGAAATTGCCTTGCCGCACTTGCCCGGCAGGCTGCTACGATGCGGTATGGACCGATCGGATTGGCCGAGGATCGTCGCCGCCATGCGCGACGGCGGCTACTATGACCACGTGATGTCGAGTGGCTCCGCACTCGACCGCGTCAAGATCTATCTGCGGGCGTTTGCGAGCCAAAGTACGGCCGTGCCAAGCGGCGCCGGCCCGAATCCGGCCTACCCATGCTTTCCCGGTCTGCGACACGCGCCTTTCCACGATCCGGCCGGGTGTCCTGCGGTCGCGTTGCTGGAACGTGCTTTCGATGTGATTCGATCGGAGGCCATCCTGCTCGGTGACGAAGACCCTTTCGACTACACCGCAGGCAGCCTGCCCTGGGCGCGCCAAATCAAGCGACTGCTTTCGCCATTGCGGCCGAAGTGGAAAAACAAGCGTTGGAGCATCTATCCCTTCTTCCACATGGGGGTCGATGTCGAAGTGCTGACCCAGTGCGCTCCGCGAACTGCGGCGATCCTTCGCGCCTTGCCGCGGGCCTGCCTAGACTACCCATGGGGCGACGCGATCTTTTCCATTCAAGGGCCGGGCAACCGCCTGCCGGCCCATTGCAGCGTCGACAACCTGCGCCTGCGTTGCCATCTCGGACTGCGCATCCCCGCAGACACCGGTATCCGAGTCGCCACGCAGACACGCACCTGGACCGAGGGCAAGTGCCTGCTGTTTGAAGACTGTTTCGAACACGAGGTATGGAATCACAGCGATACGCCGCGCGTGGTGCTGATCGTCGACCTCTGGCATCCCGACCTGACCGACACCGAGATCCTCGCGCTCACCGCAGGATTCCGCAAGGCGGAAGTGCGGCGCGTCTTCATGCACAAACGGATCCGGCAGACCAACGCGGCCAAGCGCTACGTCGCGTACCTGGAAGCGCAGACCGACAGGCAGGAAGCCGACCCGCTGCTGCGCACGTTCTGGCGCTATTGAGCGCGTGCAGGCGCGGGCGCCGGCCGGCTGGATGTCGCGCTCACATAGACTGATGCGAAGCGCTCTGCGATCATTTCAGTGGCCTTCGGCAAATGGTGAAAATCACCGGATATGAACAGCCGGTCACGCCAGTCCGTGTGTTCGCGCTTGTAGGCGAAAAAATCCGGGAAATGATCGATGAAGTGCGCGCATCGGTTGCGCTCGCACCATTGTCGCCAGACCTGCACCTGACGGCTGTTCACGCTGTCGAATTCGATCTGGTCGGGCCACGGATACACCGCGACGGAAAGCGCGATGCCGCGCGCGGCAAGCAAGGCATGCAGCCGATCCATGTAGGACATGGCCTTTACGAGCCCGCCTTCGACACCCATTTCACCGTAACCCGGTATGGCGGGATCGATAGTCCAGTAACTGCGCAGCAGTTTCCTTTGCGGCTCCAGCCTGGAGAGAGCTTTGGTCTTCGCGATCGAATACAACAGATTGGAA
>JAYVST010000713.1:0-2308 GCA_043775255.1 Burkholderiales bacterium | reverse complement strand
CGGCCCGCCTATGCCGCCGTCTTCAGGCGCGCCGCCTCGGACTGCCCTGCATCCTCACCATCGGCCTCCTGTTGCAGTGCCCACATCCGGGCATAGTGGGCCCCCGCGCCGAGCAATTCCGCATGGGTGCCGCGCTCGATGATGCGGCCGCCTTCCATGACGATGATCATGTGCGCATCGGCAATGGTCGACAGGCGATGCGCGATCACCAGCGTGGTGCGGTTTTCGGCGATCTTTTTCAGTTCCGCCTGGATCGCCTTTTCGGTCTGCGAGTCGAGGGCGGAGGTGGCTTCATCGAAAATCATGATGGCCGGATTCTTCAGGAGCGCGCGCGCGATGGCCACGCGCTGCTTTTCGCCGCCGGAGAGTTTCAGTCCGCGCTCGCCGACCATGGTCTCGTACTGGTCCGGCAGGGTCAGGACGAAATCGTGGATCGAAGCCATGCGCGCCGCGGCATGCACGTCCTCAACCGACGCTTCGGTGTTGCCGTAGGCGATGTTGTAGTAGATGGTGTCGTTGAAGAGCACGGTGTCCTGCGGCACGATGCCGATGGCGCGGCGCAGGCTTTGCTGCCGCACCTGGCGCAAGTCCTGCCCGTCGATGCGGATGGCGCCCGCACCCCGCGCCACGTCGTAGAAGCGGTACAGCAGGCGCGCCAGGGTGGACTTGCCGGAACCGCTGTGGCCGACCACGGCGACCGTCTGTCCGGCGGGCACTTCGAAGTCCACATCGAACAGGATCTGGCGCTTCGGTTCGTAGGAGAAATCCACGTGATCGAAGCGGATCGAGGCGCCCGACACGGCCAGGGCCGGCGCGTCCGGCAGATCGGCGACTTCGCGGTTTTCGCGCATCAGAACGAACATGCGCTCCATGTCGGCCATGCTCTGCTTGATCTCGCGGTACAGCACACCCAGGAAATTGAGCGGAATGTAGAGCTGGATCATGAACGCGTTGACCAGCACCAGATCGCCCAGGGTCATGCTGCCATTGGCCACGCCGACGGTGGCGCGCCACATGATGGCGGTAACGGCCAACGCGATGATGGCGCTCTGCCCGGTGTTGAGCAGTGAAAGCGATGTCTGGCTCTTGACCGCCGCCTCTTCCCAGCGCGCCATGCTTTGGTCATAGCGCTTCGCCTCGTACTCCTCGTTGCCGAAATACTTGACCGTCTCGTAGTTGAGCAGCGAATCGATCGCGCGCACGTTGGCCTTGGAATCGAGATCGTTCATGGCGCGCCGGAAGCCGGTGCGCCACTCGGTGACAGCGACCGACCAGACGATGTAGGCGGTAAGCGCGATGAGCGTGATGACGACGAACCACTTGTCGTACTTCCATGCGAGGATCGAGAGCACCAGCGTGATCTCGACTAAGGTCGGGAGGATGCTGTAGAGCGTGTACGACACCAGCGAGGAGACGCCGCGCGAGCCGCGCTCGATGTCGCGCGTCATGCCGCCGGTCTGCCGGTTCAGGTGAAAGCGCAGCGACAGCGAATGCAGGTGCCGGAACACCTCCAGCGCGATGCGCCGCACCGCCGACTGCGTCACCTTGGCGAACACGAATTCGCGCAGCTCGGTGAAGATGGTGGTCGACAGGCGCGCCGCCCCGTAGGCGATGAGCAATCCGGCGATCACGCCGAAGGCAAGCTTCTCGGCGCCGCCTGTCAAGGTGATGCCGAGGCCGTCGACGATTTCTTTCATGATCAGCGGCACGCCGACGTTGGCCAGCTTGGCCGCCAGCAAGAACACCAGCGCTAGTGCTACCCTGCCCTTGTATTCGAGCAGATAGGGCAGGAGCGTGCGGATGGTGGGCCAGCCGCCGAACCGGGTTTTGGTTACCGGCGAGGGCTCGCCGCTGGGAAAATGTCGCATGGGATAATTCGCAAACAATTATCGCCCAGGCCGCAGTAGAGATTGAAGCCGCGCGCCGAACGGGGTAGCATGAAGGACGAGGGGTTCGGGAATCACGCCCGGGAAGCACATCCGGATGCCCGTACACCAGGAGAGCAAATGCTGACTGCTGAAAAACTGATTCAAACCCTGCCGTATGAGCAGCAGGCAATGATGCACAAGCTGCGTGAAATGGTCATCGCAGCCGACCCCGCCATCGTCGAAACGGTCAAGTGGGGCAACCCGGTTTACTCGCGTGGACGCAACTTGTTGTCGATCGTGCCGGAAACCAAGCACATCAGCCTGCAGATCTGGGACGGCGTGGCCCTGTGCGAAAAATTCCCGCTGATCGAAGGCGACGGCCAGAAGATGCGGCACGTCAGGGTGAAATACAAGGGGCGCAACGACCTGAAAACCATCGC
>JAYVST010000712.1:0-2234 GCA_043775255.1 Burkholderiales bacterium | reverse complement strand
GAGGGGCCGACGATGGCGACGAAGTCGCCCTCTGCGATCTTCATGTCGGTGGCGTCGAGCGCGAGCACGTCGCCCGGGTAGCGCAATGAAACGCGGTCGAGTTCTATGTAGGCGGCCATCGGGTGTCAGGTTCGGGTACGCTATGCGGCGCGCGCTGATCGCGAAAGGGCCGCTGCCGGGCGGGCTCTGGTATCCAGCTGGGCCTGCGCCCGCGCCAGATCGGCCGGCCCGCTGCACGGGATCTTGTAGATGCCGATGGTCTGGGTCATGCAGCAAGGCCGAGCAATTCCCGCACCACGTCCAGTTGAATGGCGCAAGCCGCGACGAGTTCCGCTTCATCGACCGCCTCGTTGGCGGCGTGGCCCTGGCGATCGTCACCGGGTCCGAAGATCACGATCTGGACGCCGCTGTCGGACAGGAAGCGCGCGTCGCTGGCCCCCACCGGCACGCGGAATTCGGGTGCGCGGCCGGTCGCCTTCTGCAGCGCCGCACCGAACGAGGCCACCAGCGGCTGCTCCGGCGACATGCGAAAGCCGTTGGTGCCGGTGATGAGTTCGATCTGCCAGGTGCCGGCGGGCTCGCCCGCGCCTTGCAGCACCCGGTCGAGTTCCTGCATGGCGCCGACCACGGTTTCAGCGCGCGGCAACAGGCGCCGGTCCAGCGTCACCGTACAAGCCGCCGGCACCACGTTGGTATTGGCGCCGCCGGCGATGGTGCCGATGTTGAGGGTGGACTGATGCGCGCCGCTGCGCCGGAGCGCAAGTTGCGGGCCGAGCGAGCGGCCGAGGTGGGCCAACAGGCGCGCCATGCGCTCGATCGCGTTATCCCCAGCCGATGGGTCGCCGGCATGGGCGGCGCGGCCGGACGCAGCCAGTCGCGCCCACAGCACGCCGCGCTCCTCCACCATCAGGGTGTTGGAGGTAGGTGCGGCCATGACCAGCATGTCCGGCTTGAACAGACCGGCTTCGGCCAGGAATTGCGTGCCATCGGGGCCGAGACGCTCCTCGTCGCCGACAAAACTGAATACCAGCGTGCCACGCCGCGGTCCGCCGCGGCGCGCAACTTCCTGCGCCAGCCACAGTTGGGCCGCCGCACTGCCCTTGCAGTTGACCGCGCCCAGTCCGGCATAGCGGCCGTCGGCCACCGGCGTCAGGGCATAGGGGTCGGTCAGCCAGCCGGTGTCCGGCGCCACGGTGTCGATGTGCGTGTTGAATGCCAGAACCGGGTTGCCCGAGCCGCTCGTCGCGACGACATTATCGATGCCGGCAGCGCGCGCGTGGACATCCACCCGGTAGCCGGCTGCGCGCAGCTTGGATGCGAGCTCCGCGCACACCGCGACAGTTTCGCCCGGCGGTGTAGTCGAAGGACATGCGACCAGCCCGGCCAGAAGCCGCGTTACCTCATGCATGCGGGCCACCGGCGGCGATGATCGCGCCCATGGTCTTGTCGGTATTGCGCGGCGCCGGCGCCGGCATCGCCTGCACGCTTTTCACCGAACGGCCCCAGCCGCGCGTCTCGGCCACCAGTTCGCCCTCGCGCATGACGAAGCGCCCGCGCACCATGGTGTGGATCGGTACGCCCTTGACCGGCCGCGCGTTCCACGGCGTCAACTTGCTGCGCGAATGCAGGCGCTCGTTGGCGATCGTGGCTTCGCGCTTCAGGTCCACCAGGGCGAAATCGGCATGCGCGCCGGGCTGGATCACGCCCTTGATGCCGGCGAGGCCCCAGGCGCGGGCCGGATTGACCGCGCTCCAGCGCACGTAATCCATGATCGTCGCACGGCCGCGGTTGATCTCGGTCAGCATCAGGGGCATCTGGGTTTCGACACCGGGGAAGCCGCAGTCGCAGTTCCAGATCTTGTCGCGCGTCTTCTCGTCCGGCGCGTGCGGCGCGTGGTCGGTGGCGATCATGTCGAGCACGCCTTCCTTGAGCGCGTCCCACAGGGGTTTGTTGTGGCGCGCGTCGCGGATCGGCGGGTTGACGCGCAGCACGCTGCCTAAGCGCGTCACGTCGGCGGTGTTGAGCAGCAGGTATTGCGGGCAGGTCTCGGCGGTGACATCGACGCCGCGGCGCTTGGCGTCGCGCAGCAGATAGAGCGAATCGGCGGCGCTATGGTGCGCGATGTGCAGGCGCGCGCCGGTCCATTCGGCGAAGGCGATGGCGCGGCCGATGGCCTCGATCTCGCACACCTCGGGGCGGGCGGCCAGATGGGCATGGCGGTCGGCGCGGCCGGC
>JAYVST010000711.1:0-6338 GCA_043775255.1 Burkholderiales bacterium | reverse complement strand
GCGGCCGTCGACGTGCTTGCCGCCATTGGCGGCACCCGCGTGCTCGTGCTGGGCCGGATGGGCGAGGTCGGCGACCGCGGCCCGGAATTCCATCGCGAGGTCGGCGACTACGCGCGCGAACGCGGCATCGATCGTCTCTTGGCGCTGGGTGAGGAAACCGCGCCGGCGGTGGATGGTTTCGGCGCCGGGGCCGAGCGATTCCAACAGGTCGAGGCCGTGAACGAAGCGGCGCTGCGGCTAGCGCAGGCCGGCACCACTTTTCTGGTCAAGGGTTCGCGCTCGGCGCGCATGGAGCGGGTCGTCGCCGCCCTGACCGGCGCAGCCATGGAGAGGGTGCACTGATGCGGCCCGTAGCCGTTGTCGCACGCTGCGCGGCAGAAGCCGACGCCGGACGGGAGTTGCGCGATGTTGCTTGAACTCTCGCTCTGGCTGGCCAAGGACATCCGCGCCTTCAACGTGTTTTCCTACATCACCCTGCGCGCAGTGCTGGCGACGCTGACTGCGCTGGCCATCGCGCTCATCGCCGGGCCGGCAGTGATTCGCCGACTCACCGCCTACAAGATCGGCCAGTCGGTGCGCGAAGACGGGCCGCAAAGCCATCTGGTGAAGGCCGGCACGCCGACCATGGGCGGAGCGCTGATCCTGATCGCCATCGCGGTGGCGACCCTGCTGTGGGGGGATCTCACCAATCGCTTCATCTGGATCGTGCTGGTGGTCACGCTCGGGTTCGGCGCCATCGGCTGGGTCGACGACTGGCGCAAGGTGGTGCACCGCAACCCCAGAGGCTTGTCGGCACGCGAAAAGTATTTCTGGCAAAGCGTGGTGGGCTTGATCGCCGCGGTGTATCTCGCTTTCGCGGTCTCGGCGCCGAACGCGGACAAGATCATCGGCCTGGTGATGCAGTGGGTGGCGAGCGGGTTCACCATGGATCTGCCGCAGAAGGCCGATCTGATCGTGCCCTTTTTCAAGACCGTATCCTATCCGCTGGGTGTGTTCGGCTTCATCGGCCTTTCCTACTTTGTCATCGTCGGCACTTCCAACGCCGTCAACCTGACCGATGGTCTCGATGGTCTGGCGATCATGCCGGCGGTGATGGTGGCCACCGCACTCGGGCTGTTCGCCTATGTCACCGGCAACTCGGTGTATTCGAAATACCTGTTGATCCCCTACATCCCGGGCGCGGGCGAACTGATCGTGTTCTGCGCGGCGCTGGCCGGCGCCGGCCTGGGATTCCTTTGGTTCAACGCCTATCCGGCCCAGGTGTTCATGGGCGACGTCGGCGCGCTCGCGCTGGGCGGGGCGCTCGGCACGGTCGCCATCATCGTGCGCCAGGAGATCGTGCTGGCCATCATGGGTGGCGTGTTCGTGATCGAGACCCTGTCGGTGGCGATGCAGGTGCTCTACTTCAAGTACACCCGCTGGCGCTTCGGCGCCGGCCGGCGCATCCTGCTGATGGCGCCCCTGCATCATCATTTCGAACACAAGGGCTGGAAAGAGACCCAGGTGGTGGTGCGCTTCTGGATCATCACCATGATGCTGGTGCTGGTCGGCCTTTCGACCCTCAAATTGCGATAGCCCGATGGACTCGACCGGCAAGCGGATTCTGGTTCTGGGCCTGGGGCAAAGCGGGCTTTCAATGGCGCGCCATCTGGCCGACGCCGGCGCGCTCGTAGCGGCGGCCGATACCCGTGCGGACCCGCCCGGTCGGGCGGATTTCGGTTCGCTCCTGCCGAATTCTCCGCTCCATTGCGGGCCGCTCGACGACGCTGTGTTCGCCCAGGTCGACGCGGTTGCTGTATCCCCGGGCGTGGCGGTGGCCGGCCCGCTGATCGATCCAGCGCTGGCTGCGGCGCGCGCGCGCGGTTTGCCATTCTTCGGCGACATTGAATTGTTTGCCCAGGCGCTGGCCGCCGAAGAGGCGAAGTCGGGCTACCGCCCGAAGGTGCTGGCAATCACCGGAACCAACGGCAAGACTACCGTGACCTCGCTCGCGGCCCACCTCGCCACCCGCGCCGGACGTCATGCCGTCGCCGCCGGCAACATCGGCCCGGCGGCTCTCGATGCCTGGCACGCGGCGAAGGCGGCGGGCAAATTGCCCGATATCTGGGTGCTCGAGTTGTCCAGTTTTCAGCTCGAGACCACGTTCTCGCTCAAGGCCGACGCAGCGACGGTGTTGAACCTGACCGAAGACCACCTCGATCGGCATGGTTCGATGGACGCATACGCCGCCATCAAGGCACGCATATTCGCAAACGGTGCGCTCCAGGTGCTCAATCGCGACGATGCGCGCGTGGCGGGCTTGCGCCTGCCGTTCGTGCGGCGCAATCGGCGCGAGGTGGCGCCGGTGGTGTTCACCTTCGGGTCCGATGCCCCGGCGCAGGCGACCGATTTCGGCCTGCTGCAGGACGAGCGCCAGGGCGGGATGATGTGGCTGGCCCAGGGAAACAGCGGCAACAGCGGCAACAGCGGCAACAGCGATGACACCGGCGCGGAGGTCGCCGCGCCGCGCCGGCTGATGCCGCAAGACGTGCTGCGCATTCGCGGCGCGCACAACGCCGCCAATGCCCTGGCCGCATTGGCCCTGTGCAGCAGCATCGCTCTGCCGCTCGCGCCCATGCTCAAGGCGCTCACCGACTATGACGGCCTGCCGCATCGGACTCGAAGTGTAGGTGAGGTCGGCGCAGTCGATTTCGTCGACGACAGCAAGGGAACCAACGTCGGCGCCACCAGTGCCGCGCTCATGGGCCTGGGCGCGGACATGGCGGCCGGCGCGCGCATCGTCCTGATTGCCGGAGGCGACGGCAAGGGGCAGGACTTCACGCCGCTTTGCGCCCCGGTCGCGCGCCATTGTCGCGCGCTGGTCCTGATCGGTCGCGACGGCGCGGCCATCGGCGCGGCGTTGCGCAGCGCTTGCGCGACCATCGCCGCCGCGCCGACCCTGCCGGAGGCGGTCCGCATCGCCGGGCGCCATGCGCTGCCCGGCGACATCGTTCTTTTGTCGCCGGCCTGCGCCAGCTATGACATGTTTCGCGACTATGTCGAGCGCGCCCAAGTGTTCACCGCAGCAGTGCGGGAACTGGTGACGGCGGCAGCGACCGTGATACCGGCGCGCGGCGCGGCCGCAAGCACGCTCGGGATGAGTGCGGGCGCGCGAGGGGCATGCGATGCGTGAAGCGATGGCGGGAATGTTGCGACACTCAGGCGGCGGCGCGCGCGTTGCAGCGCCGGTTCGGTTTTCGGAATACGACCAGGGCGTCCTGTGGGTCGGCGTACTGCTCCTGCTGATCGGCCTGGTGATGGTGTATTCGGCGTCGGTGGCCTTCGCCGAGGGGTCGAAGTTCACCGGCAATCGGGCCCATTTCTTCCTGGTCCGTCATGCAGTGTCGCTGGCGCTCGGTTCGATCGCTGCGTATCTGGCGTTCCAGGTGCCAATGGCGCTGTGGCAGCGCTACGCGCTGCCGCTGTTCTTGGCCGGTGTGGTGCTGCTGGTGTTAGTCCTGATTCCCGCCATCGGCAAGAGCGTCAACGGCGCGCGGCGCTGGATTGCGCTCGGACTCCTGAACATGCAGCCCTCGGAGCTCATGAAGCTCTTCGCCTTGCTGTACGCGGCCGACTACACAGTGCGCAAGGCCGCGGTGATGCATTCGTTGAAGCAGGGTTTCCTGCCGATGGCGGGCGCGATGGTGTTCGTCGGCTGGCTTCTGCTGCGCGAGCCCGACATGGGGGCCTTTGTCGTGATCGTCGCCATTGCCATCGGCGTGCTGTTCCTGGGCGGCATGAATGCACGCCTGTTCTTCGGGCTGGTGGTCCTGCTGCTGGTCAGCTTCGCGCTCCTGATCGCGTTCTCCGACTATCGGCGCCAGCGCATCATCGGTTTCATGGATCCGTGGAGCGACGCCTTCGGCCGCGGTTACCAGCTCTCGCATGCGCTGATCGCCTTCGGCCGCGGCGAATGGTTCGGTGTCGGACTGGGCGCGAGCGTCGAGAAGCTGTTCTATCTTCCGGAGGCGCATACCGATTTCCTGCTGGCGGTGATCGCAGAAGAACTGGGCTTAGTCGGCGTGCTGGTGATCATCCTGATGTTTTTCTGGCTGGTGCGGCGCGCGATTCAGATCGGCCGCCAGGCGCTCGCCCTGGAACGCACGTTCCCGGCGCTAGTCGCGCAAGGCATCGGCCTGTGGCTGGGCGTGCAGACCCTGATCAACATGGGCGTCAACATGGGTGTGTTGCCGACCAAGGGCTTGACGCTGCCCCTGATGAGTTTCGGCGGCACCGGCATTCTGATGAACTGCGTCGCCCTGGCGGTGCTGCTGCGGGTCGATTATGAAAACCGTCGCTTGATGCGGGGGTTGAAGACATGATCAACCAAAGCACCCGCATCGATCTCGCGCTCGATCCGCTGACCCGCGCACGCACGCCCTTGGTCATCATCATGGCCGGCGGTACCGGCGGCCACGTGTTTCCCGCGTTGGCAGTGGCCGAAGTGCTGGTCGATGCGGGTTGCCGCATTCTCTGGATCGGTGGGCGCGCCGGGATGGAAGCGCAACTGGTGCCGCGCCATGGCCATGAAATGGCCTGGGTCGCATTCAGCGGACTGCGCGGCCGCGGGCTGATGCCGAAACTGCTGCTGCCGGCCCGGCTGCTGCTGGCGTTCTGGCAAGCCCTCATCATCTTGCTGCGCGAACGACCCGCTGCCGTGATCGGCTTCGGCGGCTACATTTCCTTTCCCGGCGGCATGATGGCGGCCCTGCTGCGCCGGCGGCTTCTGGTGCATGAACAAAATGCAATCGCGGGCATGGCCAACCGGGTGCTGGCACGCGTAGCCGATAGCGTGCTGACAGCGTTCCCGGAAGTACTGCCGCGTGCGGTCTGGGTCGGCAACCCGGTACGCGCCGACATCGTGCGCCTGCCCGCGCCGGCGCTGCGTTTCGCCGGCCGCGCCGGTCCATTGCGCATCCTGGTTGTCGGCGGCAGTCTTGGCGCCACGGTCTTGAACGAGGTAGTGCCGCAGGCGCTCGCCAAAATCCCGGCTGCGCTTCGGCCGGCCTTGGTCCACCAGTCCGGACGCGGCCATATCGCCGCGCTGCGCGCGGCCTATGCGGCCGCCCGGGTCGACGCGACGTCGCTCGAATTCATCGACGACATGGCCGGCGCGTACGCCGCGGCCGACCTGGTGATCTGCCGCGCCGGCGCCTCAACGGTGACCGAAATCGCCTGCGCGGGTGTAGCCGCGATTTTCGTTCCTTACCCGTCGGCAGTGGATGACCACCAGACCGCCAACGCACGCTTTCTTGCCGATCACCAGGCCGCGATCCTGTTGCCGCAGGCACAACTGAGCGTGGCGCAACTTGCGCAAACGTTGGCCGGCCTTTCTCGCAGCGATTGTCTTGAAATGGCGCTGCGCGCACGCGCCCGCGCGCGCCCGGATGCGGCCGCCGCGGTGGCACGCGCATGCCTCGATTGCGTGGAGCAGGCATGAAGCACAAGGTCAAGCACATCCATTTCGTCGGCATCGGCGGCGCCGGCATGTCGGGCATCGCCGAAGTGCTGCAGAACCTTGGTTATCGCATCAGCGGCTCGGACTTGGCGCATGGCGCCGCGACGCGGCGCTTAGAGTCCCTCGGCGCATCGGTGGTGATCGGTCACGCCGCCGCCAATATCGCCGGTGCGGATGCGGTTGTGGTGTCGACGGCGGTGTCGAATGCCAACCCCGAAGTGCAGGCGGCACGCGCGGCGCGGGTGCCGGTGGTGCCGCGCGCGGTCATGCTGGCCGAACTGATGCGCTTAAAGCAGGGCATCGCGGTGGCCGGCACCCACGGCAAGACCACCACCACCAGCCTGGTGGCGAGCGTGCTGGCGGAGGCTGGACTCGACCCGACCTTCGTCATCGGCGGGCGGCTTGTTTCCGCCGGCGCCAATGCCCGGCTGGGTCAGGGCGAATACATCGTGGTCGAGGCCGACGAATCGGATGCTTCCTTCCTCAATCTGCAGCCGGTGATCGCGGTCATCACCAACATCGACGCCGATCACATGGAAACCTATGGCCATGATTTCGCGCGTCTGAAGCAGGCGTTCGTCGAGTTCACTCAGCGGCTGCCCTTCTATGGCAACGCGATCCTCTGCGCCGACGACGCCGCAGTGCGCCAGATCATGCCGTTCATGAGCAAGCCGGTGACGACCTATGGATTCGCCGAGGACGCCCAGGTGCGCGCCGTCGATGTGACCGCAGATGCCGGCACGATGCGCTTTTCAACCCTTCGCGAAGGGCGCATCGGGTCCCTCGACATCGTGCTCAACCTGCCCGGACGGCACAACGTGCAGAACGCGCTGGCGGCCAT
>JAYVST010000710.1:0-10306 GCA_043775255.1 Burkholderiales bacterium | reverse complement strand
GCCGATGTATCCTTCCGGCTTCGATTCGGGAGACTTCCGCATGAACCAGCGCCTGCAAACCGGTGCACTCACCATCAACGGCGAACGCCTTTGGGCCTCACTCATGGACATGGCAAGAATCGGCGCCACCCCCAGGGGCGGCGTCAAGCGCATCGCCCTGACGCTTGAAGACAAGGCGGGGCGCGACCAGTTCGTCGCCTGGTGCAAGGCCGCAGGCCTGACGGTGCGGGTGGACAAGATCGGCAACATCTTCGCCCGGCGCGCCGGCACGGACCCGAACGCCGCGCCGGTGATGAGCGGCAGCCACCTCGATACCCAGCCCTCGGGCGGACGCTTCGACGGCTGCTACGGGGTGATGGCGGCGCTCGAAGTCTGCCGCAGTCTCGACGACTACGGCGTCCAGACCCGCCGGCCGGTCGAAGTGGCGGTGTGGACCAATGAGGAAGGCTCGCGCTTCACGCCGGTGATGGAGGGCTCTGCGGTGTTCGTTGGCGCCTTCACGCTCGAACACGCGCGCGCGCAGAAAGACGCTGACGGCATCGCCATGGGCGACGCGTTAGACGCGATCGGCTACAACGGTGACGCGCCCATCGGCACGCCGGTGGCGGCGTATTTCGAGGCGCATATCGAGCAGGGCCCGGTGCTGGAAAACGCGGGCAAGGTGATCGGCGTGGTCACCGGCGGACTCGGGCAGCGCTGGTTCAACCTGACCGTCAGCGGCATGGAAGCGCATGCGGGGCCCACGCCCATGCACCTGCGGCGCGACGCGCTGCAGGGCGCCACCCACATCATGCAGGCCATCGATACGCTGGGCCGCAGCGGCGCCGACACCCGCGGCACGGTCGGCTTCGTCAAGGTGGAACCGAATTCGCGCAATGTGATACCGGGCCGGGTGACCTTCAGCGTCGACCTGCGTGCCGGCAACGACGCCGAACTGGCGCGTCTTGAAGCGGGCATGCGGGAAGTGGCAGAGCGCGTGTGCGGCGAGCGTCGCTTGGACCTTGCAATCGAGCAGACTGTCTACTACCCACCGACACCCTTCGCGCCGGAATGCCGCGAGGCCGTGCGCGCCGGCGCCGAACGCCTGGGCTACTCGCACATGGAGCTGGTGAGCGGCGCCGGACACGATGCCATTTGCCTGGCCTCGGTCTGCCCGGCCGGGATGATCTTCGTGCCCTGCAAGGATGGCATCAGCCACAACGAAATCGAGGACGCCAAGCAGGAAGACTTGGCCGCCGGCTGCAACGTGCTCCTGCATGCCATGCTCGAACGCGCGGAGGTGGTGTGATGGATGCGCGCGCCGAACTGCGTACCCGCCTGACGGCGGCGCTGGCTGCCAACGAACGCTGGATGATCGACACGCTCACCAACGTGGTCGAGGCCGAAAGCTTTTCCGGCCACGAACAGGCGGCGCAGACCGAAATGCGCTTCGTGCTCGAAGCGCTGGGCTTCGCCGTCAACGAAATCCCCACCGACGTGGCGGCGATCAAGTCCAGCCCTTTGTACTCGCCGGTGGTGGAAGAACTGCACGGTTGCCATAACCTCCTGGGGCACTACAAGACATCGGGCGCCAACGGGAGCTCGCTGCTGATCAGCGGCCATGTGGACGTGGTGCCCACCGGCCACTTGCCGTTGTGGAAAAAGCCGCCCTTCGAAACCTATGTGCAGGACGGCTGGTTCTACGGCCGCGGCGCCGGCGACATGAAGGGCGGACTGGTGGCGGCACTCACCGGCATCAAAGCGCTGGCCGACGCGGGTTACCGGCCGGCCGCGCCGCTCTGGTTCAACACCGTGGTGGAGGAGGAATGCACCGGCAATGGCGCGCTGGCCACGGTGGAATACCTCAAGGCCAACAACATCCGCATCGACGCCATGCTCGACCCGGAGCCCTTCGGCGAATCGATCATGAGCGGCCAGGTCGGCACCGTGTGGGGCCAGTTCCATCTGACCGGGCGCCCCGCGCATGCGATGGAGGCTCACAAGGGTTTGAACCCGATCGAGGCGGCCATGCATGTATGGCAGCGCCTGAAGCAGGTGGAGGCGCGCTGGAACCCGCCGCATGCCAGCCACCCGCTGTTCGGCGACCATCCGCACCCGCTCAACTTCAACCTCGGCAAGATCCATGGCGGCGAGTGGGCGTCCTCGGTGCCGACCACCTGCCGCGTCGATTTTCGCTTCGGCATCTATCCGGGGCGCGACCCGGCGGAAGCCAAGCGCGAGGTCGCGGCCGCGATCCACAGCGCTGTCGCCGAACTGCCTGAACCACCCAAATGCGCAATCACCTACGAGGGCTTTCACGCACCCGGCTGCGTGGTCGATCTCGACAGCGCGCCGATGCAGCTGCTGGCTAAGATCCATGCCGAGGTCAATGGTGCGCCGCCCGCGACCTACGCAGCAACCGGCACCACTGACGTGCGCCTGTTTCAGCTGGGCGCCGGTATTCCCGCCACCTGCTATGGCCCGAAGGCGCAGCGCATCCATGGGCTCGACGAGTGCGTCGAAATCGCCAGCATGCGGCGGGTAGCCGAGGTGTATGCGTTGTACATCGCGGGTTGGTGCGGGTTGCAACCTGTCTGACGTGGCACGGCGGATCGACACTGACAAGCGACGCTGACAAGCGACAACGACAAGCGACAACGACAAGTGACAACGACAAGCGACAACGACAAGTGATAGCGAGGGGACAGTGAACGACACAAGCGAAGGGCAGGTGACGACCGCATTGCAAGGCCATGTATGGATCATGCGCATCGACCGGCCGAAGAAACTCAACGGCTTCACCGTCAAGATGATCCGCGAACTCTCTGCGGCCTATTCGGCGCTGGAGAGCGAAGACGAAGCGCGCGTGGGCCTCTTGTGCGCCGAGGGCAAACATTTCACCGCCGGCCTGCAGCTCGATCAGCTCGGCCCCTACATGGCGCGCGGCGAGAACGTCTGGCCGGATGGCGACATCGATCCGCTCGGCCTGCGTGCCCGTCGGCGCACCAAGCCGATCGTGGTCGCGGTGCAGGGCATCACCTACACCCTGGGCATCGAACTGATGCTGGCGGCCGACATCGTGGTGGCAGCGCATGACTGCCGCTTCGCACAGCTCGAGGTCAAGCGCGGGATCATGGCCACGGGCGGCGCCACCCTGCGCATGATGGAGCGCGCCGGCTGGGGCAATGCGATGCGCTACCTTCTCACCGGGGACGAGTTCGATGCGTCCGCTGCGCTGCGCATGGGCTTCGTGCAGGAGGTGGTGCCGGCGGGCAGCCAGTTCGAGCGGGCGCTGGAAATCGCCGAACGCATCGCGGCCCAGGCGCCGCTGGCGGTGCGTGCCACTATCGCCTCCTCGCGCCTGGCAGCCGCAGAGGGGCCGGAAGCGGCGGCAGCGGTGTTTCGGCAAGTGCAGTTGGGGCTGGCCAACAGTGCCGATGCGAAAGAAGGCGTTGCGTCCTTCCTCGAAAAGCGCGCTGCGCGTTTCACCGGCAGGTGAATTCCGCAGCCGGCTGGCGCACCTACGCCGCCTTGACCGGCGGCGTACTGGTCGTATCCACCGCGTCGATCCTGATCCGCTTCGCGCAGAGCCAGGGTGTGCCGTCGCTGGCGATTGCGGCTTGGCGCCTGACGATCGCCGCGCTGGTCCTGTTGCCGTTTCTGTTGTTGCGTTCACGCGCCGAAGTCGCCGCGCTGGCGCCGCGCGACTGGCTTTTGGCCGCGGCGTCCGGACTGTTCCTCGCATTGCACTTCGCGGCCTGGATCGTCTCGCTCGAATACACCAGCGTGGCCAGCAGTGTGGCGCTGGTCACCACCAACCCGGTCTGGATCGCCCTGTTTTCGCTATTGGTTCTGCGCGAGCGATTGCCGACGGCGCGTCTGGTGGCGGTGTTTCTTTCGCTGGCGGGCAGCGGCGTGATCCTGTGGGCCGACGGCGGGGCCGCTGGCGCCGGTGCGCCGCAGCCGATTCTGGGCAACCTGCTGGCGTTGATCGGAGCCCTGGCCGTGTGCGGCTATTTCCTGATCGGCCGGCGCCTGCGCTCGCACATGTCGCTCCTGGCGTACATCGGCATGGTGTACGGCTGTGCGGCGCTCTGTCTACTGGCGCTTGCGCTCGGCGCGGGCGTGCCGCTGGCCGGCTACACCGGCTTCGCGTGGATCGTTCTGGTGCTGATGGCGCTGGGGCCGCAATTGCTTGGCCACGGCGCCTTCAACTATGCGTTGAAGCATGTGTCGCCCACCATGGTGGCCTTGGCCGTGCTGGGCGAGCCGGTCGGCTCCACCGTGCTTGCCTGGTTGTTGTTCGATGAGGCGGTGGGCGCGCTGAAGCTGGCGGGCATGGCGCTCCTCCTGGGCGGTATTTTCCTGGCGGCGAAAAGCGAGGCTGCATGAACAATCCACGGGTGGCCCTGATCGTTCTGGCCGGTTTTCTCGTTTTGTTTGTCGGCGGCGGCGCGCGATTCGCCATCGGACTCACCTTGAAGCCGATGGTCGACGAATTCGGCTGGGCGCGCGGCCAGCTGGGTGGGGCGGTCGCGCTTTTTCTGGTGGTGTCGGCATTTGCCACGCTGGCGGCCGGGCGGCTGGCCGATCGGATCGGCGCGCGTGTATTGCTCGGCGCCGGCACCGTGCTGGGCGGTATCGGCATCGGTCTGATGTGTCTGGTCAGCGCGCCCTGGCACGCGATGCTGCTGTATGGCGTGGTGTTCGCAGTCGGGCAGGGCGCGGCGTCTTTGACCACCGTAGGCGTACTGGTGACACGGGCGGTCCCCGGACGTGCCGGGCTGGCCAATGCGGTGGTCATATCGGGTGTCAGCTTCGGCCAGCTTGTCATGATCGCAGTGCTCACCGCGGTGTTGGTGCAGATCGGCTGGCGCGCATCGTACGTATGGCTGGCGGTGGCGCATTTCGCACTCCTGCCGCTGGTACTTTGGGCACTTCCGGCTGCCACTGCACGAAAGAGCAGCGCGGCGCCAATTGAGGGCATGACCCTGCGCGAGGCCGCCCGCACGCGCCAGTTCTGGCAACTGCTGGCGATCTATGCGATTTGCGGGCTGGACGATTTTTTCGTCGGCACCCACGTGGTTGCGTTTGCGCAGGACCGCGGCGTCGCGACCCTTTTGGCCGGCAACCTGCTCGCCCTGATGGGCTTGACCGGACTCATCGGCGTGCTGGTGGCCGGCGCCTTCAGCGACCGCACGGGTCCGGTCGTGGCCACGGCGCTGGCGTTCGCGGCGCGCATCGCGGTTTTCGCCCTGATTGCGTTCGACCAGTCGCCGCTCTCGATCGCGATTTTCGCGTTGGTGTTCGGCGCCACTTTCATGGTGACCGCACCCTTGACGGTGCTGTTCGTGCGCGACCACTTCGGGGTTCGGCACCTTGGCACCTTGACCGGTCTAGTAACGATGGTGCACCAGATATTCGGTGGTATCGGCGCATACGGCGGCGCAATGGTGTTCGATGCGCGTGGCAGCTATGACGCCGCTTTCGTTTTCTTGCTGGTGGCCTCGGTTCTTGCGTTGGTGCTCACGCTCGGTATGCGCAAACCGCAAGGGGTCTGATCCAGCAGGACAGGCGCTGTCGTTTGCCGGGTCAAGGATCCGCGCCGGCTATGACATGTGTCGAAAAACCTTACACCGGCCTGTATCGTCGGTTCGCCGCGCCGATCTTTTTCGGCTTGTGTGCGAAAAGTTGCTTTCCGATCAGAGATTTGTAGAAAACCCCCGGGTGCCGGTGTATATCTTGCTGTTGCTTCACGCGCGGCATTTTCAGAGGAGTGGGCGATGACATGTTTGGCACGAACGTATCGTTTGCGGCGAGGTCTGGCCGGGGTTGGCTTCGCCCTCTGCACAACTGTCGCGCTTGCTTCCACCCAGGTGCTCTACGATCCTGGGGCGCCTGGCGCACCCAGTTTCGATCCTGCGGCCCCCGCCTTTGGCTGGCTTTCAGGCGCATCGTTCGGCGCGGTCACTACTTCCTTCAGTGCCCAAGGCGCGCTAGTGAGCCAGACTGGAATCGCCAATACGGTGGGCTATTCCAACCACTCAGCGTTGCTGGTGCTTTTCCCTGGGGCGCCACTGGTCAACGCCGCGTTCCCGCAACTCGACCGCAACCTCGGCTATCGCCTGACCTTCGGTCTTGACATCGATGCCGAGGATCACTCCGGCAACCCTAGCCGTGCCGGCTTCTCGGTCACCCTGATCGGGCACGACAAGAAAGGCATCGAGATCGGCTTTCAGAGTGGGCTGATCGGTATTTTCCAGGGCGGGTCGGTGTTTGCACAGAACGACAGCAGCAGCGTGACCGGCATTTTCAGCGCCGGCGAAAGCGCGAGCACCGCGCAAGGTTTCAGCCCGAACCGCTGGAATCTCGACGTACAGGCCAATGGCTACACGCTTGCGCTTGCCTCCGGCGGGCCCCCGATTCTCAGCGGCACGCTGCGTGACTATTCGAACTATGTCGGCACTGGCCAAAACGCCTATCGCACCGCGGATTTCCTGTTCTTGGGCGACAACACGGGGTCGGCCGGCGCCGACTTCCGGCTCTCCTATGTCGCCATCACCACCCCGGTACCGGAACCTTCGGCCTATGGCATGCTGTTATCAGGCCTCGCGCTTCTTGGTGGGGTCGCCTGGCGCAGGCGCGTGGCGTTGGCCTGAGCGGCGCGAATCGCGCCGGCCCGCGTCGCCAGGCGTTGCGCCAGCCATAGAGCAGCCATGGCGGCGATCAGATGCTTCAAGGTGTGGCCACTCACCATGCCCAACGCATCGAAAATGCGGGCGTCGAATATTTCGAACAACTTGGCCATCAGATACAGTCCGATGGCGCCAACCCAGTCGCCAATCGATAGCACGCCGCCACGAAACAGCGCACACACCAGGGGTATCAGCAGTACCGGCAGGAACTGCATGAAGAGATAGGCGCGCAAGTCACCCAAGCCGGCCACTTCGCCCCGGTACCAGAGCCAGACCGACAGGCTGGCCAGGACGAATGCCGCACTCTGCGCTGCGGGGTGTGCGGCGCGCCCATCAACCCGCTCCGCCAGCAAGGCCAGCGTGAGCCAGGCGCAGGCCCAGGCGATCGGCAGGCGATCGACCGCAAGGCCCAGGGTATCCGGCGCCCAATGGTAGAACGTGGAGCCCGCCGTGGTGAGCATCACGGAAGCGAAAAACAGACCCCAGGCCGCGCGCGCGGGCATGACAGGGGGCAGGCGCATTGCAGCGGCAAGACCAAAGGCGCCGGCGAGAAGGAACGCAAGGTTGGACAACACGTCGACCGCGTTCGGGATGCCGAGCCAGATGCGACGGTCGGCAAAGTCGTGATAGTGCGCGGGTTGCGCGATGGGACCGTGCCAGGCGAGCGCACCGATGAACACGGCGACGAGCAAGACCAACGTCGCGCGGGTGGCTGATGATGAAAATGGCGGAATAAATGTGGCCATGGTGGGCTTCGCGTAGCTGCGGGGCATCCACGTTGCAGCGACAGCCGGCCACCGCGATGGCTGGCTAGTCTTTGAACGCCTCGACCTGGATCATTAGCTTGACATCATCGGCCACCGCCGGGATGAAGGCTTTCATGCCGAAGTCAGAGCGCTTGATCTGGCCTGTCAGGTTGCCGCCGCACTGGTCTTTCTTGGTGCGCGGATGCTGGCCGCAGGCGAAATTGGAGAAGTTGAGGGTGATCGACCGCGTCACGCCCAGCAAAGTGAATTCGCCTTCAACGACCGCCGGTCGGTCGCCCTGATAGCCGATGCGCGTACTTCTGAACTTCATGGTCGGAAACTGTTCGACGTTGAAGAAATCCTTGCCCTTCATCACGCCTTCCATGAAGGCATGGCCGGTGAGGAAGGAAGCCGACTCGATCGTGACCTCCACGCTGCCGGTTTTGGCGTCCATGTCGAGGACAGCCTTGCCGGCAGACTTCATGAAGGCGCCAATGTGCAGCGAGAAATGGTTGTGCATGATCTCGAAGCGCGGAATGGTGTGGTCCGGGTCGAGGGTGTAGGCCACCGGCGCTGCGGCGACAGGGAGGGAAGCTACGGCGAAAAGGGCGATGGCGGCGAGTCGTTGCATGAGGTCTCCGTATTTGTTTGTTGGTCCGTCAAGAAAGCTATTTGAGGTGAATGCGAAAGCGCACGGCCACCTCGTTGGCGACTACGCTGGTATCGGCCCAGGGCCCGTCGCCGATCTTGAAGTCGTTGCGTTTCACGGGCACGCTGCCCTCGAGCAGGGTGCCGCCGGCATCCGGCCTGGCCGTGAACGTGGCGACGACATCGCGGGTCACGCCTTTCAAGCTGAATTTCGCCGGCGCCTCGAAGCGCCCGCCGGCCACCGCCTTAGCACCGGCGACGACGAAAGTCGCTTTCGGGAACTGTTTGGTGTTGAACCAGGAGGCGCCCTGGATGTCGCTGTTCCAAGCAGCGTCGCCGAGATCGACGCTGGTTACGTCAACTTCTATCGCGGCCCGGGTTGCCTCCGGCTTGGCGGCGTCGAACGTCACCTGGGCGCCGAACTTGCGGAAGTTTCCCTCGCCGGGCACGTTTTCCTGCTTGAAGCCGAAGCTGATCCTGCTTCTCGCCATATCGACCGATTGCGCCGCGACAGGCAGGGCGGCGGCCAGCAGCAGGCAGGCGATGAGGCGCATGGCGTGATTCATTTTCGTGGACGGGCGGGCAGCATGCGCAGCATTATGCCGTCGCGATCGAAAAACTGGTGCTTGAACGCTGCTGCGACATGCAATGACACCAGGGCGGCCAGCGAATAGTTGAGCGTGAGATGGACGAACTTGAGCGTCGATGCGAGGTCGCGGTCGCGCAGGAGGAGGTCCGGCAGTTGCAAAGCGGCGATACCGAACGGCACCGTGGGTACGCCGGTGGCCGACGAATAGAGCCAGCCCGACACGGGGATGGACAGCATCAGGACATAGAGCAATGCGTGGATGGCGCCGGAGGCCGCCTGTTGCCAGCGCGCGATGCCGGCCGGCAGAGGCGGCGGCGGATGGGTCAGGCACCACGCGAGCCTTGTCAGCGCCAGCACGAATACCGTGACGCCAATCCACTTGTGATACGAATAGAACGACAGCTTCTGGGGCGAAAAGCGCAGGTCCACCATGTAGAGGCCGAGGGCGAAACCGCAGGTCATCAGCAGCGCGATGAGCCAGTGGAGGGCGATGGCGGGGCGGCCATAGCGCACCGCTGCGATAGTCATCGACCTTAAAGCCGTGCCGGGCGGGTCAGCCGTGCTTCAAACCGACCGCCTCGATGCCGGCGATGCAGATTTCCTCATCCTCGTCGCCACTGCCGCCGGAGGCGCCGGCGGCGCCGATGATGTTGCCGGCCGCGTCCTTGATCACGACCGCGCCGGTCTGCGGCAGGAACTTGCCGTGCGCGGTCGCGGCGAGGCTGACGAAAAAGTTGGGATTGTCCTTTGCACGCTGGGCCAGTGCCCGCGACGCCACGCCCATTCCCACCGCGCCCCAGGCCTTGCCGGTGGCCACGTCGAGGCGGAACATCGAGCCACCGTCTTCACGTTGGGCCGACTTGACGTTGCCGGACTCATCGAGGACCACCACGCCCATCGGCTTGTAGCCCTTTTCCTTCGATTTCGCCAGGGCGGCGGCGATGATGCGGTTGGCTTGCTCGAGGGTCAGTGCGCTCACTTGCGGTACTCCTTCGTGTTGTTGGTTCGCTGGTTCGAAACTGCTCCAAAGGCCCGATTTGCGGCGCAAGGCACGCTTGAGGTGAAGCTGCGATGTTCTGGACAATCGCAGGCAGGTGCGAAGGATAGCGGAACTGGCGGCCCGCAGGTGCTGCTATGGTCCGGTACTCTGGCCCGGTGCCGCTGCCGGGTGCTGCTGTCCGGTGCCGCTTCTCGGTGCCGCTGCCCGGTGCCGCTGCCCGGTGCCGCTGCCCGGTGCTGTCCGGTCGACTTCGACGCAGAGTCGCCGGTTCCGGTATTCTCGATCCCCGACGGCATCGGTCGATGCCAACGGAGATTGACATGTCGCCCCCCTGGCTGCGTGCAGCCGCGCTGTTGTTGCTCTGCTGTCTTGCCGCCGTTGCCCGCGCGCAAGGCTATCCGGCCAAGCCGATCCGTGTTGTCGTGCCCTGGGCGCCGGGCGGGTCCACCGACGTGCTCGCGCGCATCATCGCGCAAAAGCTCAACGAATCCTGGGGCCAGCCGGTGCTGGTGGAAAACCGGCCGGGCGCATCCGGCAACCTCGGCTCGGATCTGGTCGCCAAGGCGGCGCCGGACGGCTACACCCTGCTGGTCGGCTCCATGAGCACCCACGCCATGAACGGCGCCCTGTACGCGAAGATGCCGTTCCG
>JAYVST010000709.1:0-11296 GCA_043775255.1 Burkholderiales bacterium | reverse complement strand
GAGGATCGGTGCGAAGCCGGGGTCGACGCCGGTGGCATCGACCAGATAGCGCGGATGCGGCACCAGCACATGATCGGCATAGCCGCCGGAGCGCTGGATCCCGATGAACTGCGGTGTCGGGCAAAGATTGTCATCGCCGGCTTCGCAGCGCGCGCACTTGCCGCAGCCGGTCCATGGATAAACCAGGCGGTCCTGGCCCACTGGCACCGGGCCGGCGTCGGGGCCGGCGGCGAGCACCGTGCCGTAAGGCTCGTGACCCATGGTGATCGGCAGCTTCATGCCACGGTCGGCCATGTGGAATTTCTTACCGCCGCCCATGTCGAAATAGCCGTCGCGGATGTGCACGTCGCTGTGACACACGCCGCAATACTTGACCCTGACCAGCACCTCGGTGCCGGTGGGCGCCGGGGTTTCGCGCATCGCCTTCTGCAGGGGCTTGCCCCATTCAGTCACGTCGTAGCTTTGCATCTGCGTCTCCTGTGCGTTTTTAGCCGAAGGCGCGAATCTACCATTGCGGCGGGGGGGGTGCGCCGCCAGCGGTTCCGGAGGTGCTTGCGCAAATGAAAAGACCCCGCAGCGCGGGGCCTTTTCACACATGAATTCTCCTCAGGCAAGCGTCTTGATGTTGGCTTTGTTGGCGAACGAGAACGCCGCCATGGTCTGCTCGGCCACGCGATGCCATTGCAACTGGTCCTCGCGGAACTTGACCCAGGAGAGATAGATTTTCTTGAAGGCCGGATTCTTTGCCGCCTCCTCGTCGTACATGGCGTAGGCCGCATTCTGCGCCGCCTTCATGATCTCGCTGGAGAACACATGCAGCTTGACGCCGTTGGCGATCAGGCGCTTCAACGCGGGCGGATTCTTGGCATCGTATTCGGCCATCATGTCGGCGTTGACCGCGTAGGCGGCCGATTCGAACGCGACCTGATACTCCTTGGGCAACTTGTCCCATTCCTTCAGGCTGACATAGAAGGAGTAGGCGGAATTGGGTTCCCACCAGCCGGGCGTGTAGTAGTTCTTGGCCACCTTGTAGAACCCCAGCTTCTCGTCATCGTAGGGGCCGACCCATTCGGCGGCGTCGATCGTGCCTTTTTCCAGCGCGGGATAAATGTCGCCCCCGGCGATCTGCTGCGGTACCGCGCCGAGTTTGGCGAACACCTCGCCGCCCAGGCCGGCGATGCGGATCTTCAGCCCCTTGATGTCGGCCAGCGTCTTGACCTCCTTGCGGAACCAGCCGCCCATTTGGGCGCCGGTGTTGCCGCCCGGAAAGGAGGCGATATTGAAATCCTTGAGGAACTCGCCCACCAGCTCGCGCCCGCCGCCGTAATACATCCAGGCGTTCTGCTGGCGCTGGTTGATGCCGAACGGTACCGTGGTTTCAAACGCGAAGGCCTTGTTCTTGCCGATGTAATAGTAGCTGTTGGTGTGGCCGCATTCGACCGTGCCGTTCTGTACCGCGTCGGCCACTTGCAAGCCGGGCACGATTTCGCCGGCGGCGAACACCTGGATCTGGAACTTGCCGCCGGTGAGCGCGGCGACTCGCTTGGAGAGCAGGTCGGCGCCGCCGAACACGGTGTCAAGCGATTTAGGGTAGCTCGATGCCAGACGCCATTTGACGTTCGGAAGCGATTGGGCGATGGCAGGGAAGGCCAGCGCTGCGGTGGCGCCACCGGTGGCGCCGGTGATGAATTTTCTGCGGGAAAGGGACATGCGGGGTCTCCGTTTGGGTTGAACGACAATTGCTCAACAGATCATTAAGCACACTGCGTGCCAGAAAGACAATGTGCCTAATAGGTCTTATAAGGAAGGAATTTCCCCGACAGCCCCACGCGCACCCGGTCGCCCTTGGGGTCCGGTTCGCGCGCGATGTCCATCGAGAAATCGATCGCGCTCCTGATGCCGTCGTCGAATTCTTCGTGGATCGGTTCCTTGACACAGGTAGATGTTGGACTCCGGTGTGGTGCCTGCGGTGCGCATTTCGGCCTGAACTTCCATCGGGTTCTTGAACATCGGGACGGCGGCGTAGGACTCTGGGTCGCGGGTGTCGATGATCACCAGCGGGTCGGTGGACTTGGCTGCGGCCAGTTGTTCGGGCGAGATCAGGATGCCGGTTTGCATGTGCTTGCTCCTTGGATGAGGGCGGGCTGGGCTCTTAAAGGTGCGCATTCGGTGCGCCGGTCGGGCATTGGGGCCGGGCCGGCTGCGCTTTGCGCGCCACCACTTGCTTGGGCGGCGCCTGAAACCCCTATCGCAATCGACGTGGCAGACCGGTCGCGGACCATGGCTTCGAGGCGCGCCGCGACCAGTTTTCACTCAATCGTGCCGGAGGTCCGGTGTGGCGGTGGCAATCGAGTCAGCACCGAGTAGGTCTCGAGCGCGCAATGATCGATCAGACGCAATCCGGCATCAAGCGCGTTTCGAGCGGCCTCGTGATGCTCATTCCAAGAAGCGAACGCGGCGATCACCAGGCTGGTGTCGGCCGCTTTCAACGTCGAACCTGCTCCAGGGTGTCGCGAACCTGTTCGGCGGTTAATGTGGGCAACGGCGTGCCCGCCACCGCGACGACGCCCTTGCCGCGCTTCTCCAGCCGCATCGGCGTCGGCGCGATTTCGATTTCGAGACGGCTATCGCTCACCCGCATTTCCTGTGCTTGGTCGGGACTGAAGCCAAGAGCCTGTCGTGGCATGGAAGCCGTTTTGGTAGAACAGCCGGCTGGCCACGCCGAGGATACGTTCGGCCATTGGCGCCAAGGTTGCCGGCACCGGGAACATGAAGGGCGAGACTGCGGCGTGCAGCGTACCGATGCCTGTATGTACAGCATTCATGAAGTTACTGTGTAAACAGGTCTGTATATTTGCAAATCTTTGCCCAATCAGGTCCTTGTTCACCGTTTGACTGTTGCAAACAGGGTCGGATATCGGGCTATGCATTGCACCGGATGTACCATCCGGTTAATTGGCGGGGGTAGAATCCTGGCCCACATCATCCATAAGAATCGCGTGCCTTCGGGGTGCGCACAGCCCGGGAGGAGTTGCATTTTGAAGCCCACCGATATCGCGCGGCCGGAATATTTCCACAAGGTCGTGGATTGCCAATTGGCGTGTCCTGCCCACACGCCCGTTCCCGAATACATCCGCCTGATCGCCGCCGGCCGCTATTCGGACGCCTACATGGTCAATTGGCAGTCGAACGTGTTTCCCGGCGTCCTCGGGCGTACCTGTGACCGGCCTTGCGAACCCGCCTGCCGGCGTGGCCGGGTCGAGGACGGCGAGTCGAAAGAGCCGGTGGCGATTTGCCGCCTGAAGCGCGTCGCCGCCGACTACAAGGATGATGTCAGTGGGCGGATGCCCAAACCCGCCGAGAAGAAGAACGGCAAGCGTATCGCCTGCGTCGGCGCCGGCCCGGCTTCGCTGACCGTCGCGCGCGATCTGGCGCCGCTGGGTTACGAAGTGACGGTATTCGACGGCGAGAAAAAAGCCGGCGGGTTCATCCGCAGCCAGATCCCCAAGTTTCGCCTGCCTGAAGAGGTGATCGATGAAGAGTGCGGCTATATCCTGAACCTGGGTGTGGATTTCCGTTCGGGTCAGCACATCGGCAGCTTGAAGGCGCTCCTGGCAGAAGGCTATGACGCGGTATTCGTCGGCTCCGGTGCGCCGCGCGGGCGCGACCTCGACATTCCGGGCCGCAAGGAAGCGGCAAAAAACATTCACATCGGCATCGACTGGCTGTCCTCGGTCTCCTTCGGCCACATCGACAAGATCGGCCGGCGCGTCATCGTGCTCGGCGGCGGCAACACGGCGATGGACTGCTGCCGTTCCTCACGCCGCTTAGGCGGCGAGGACGTCAAGGTGATCGTGCGTTCCGGCTTCGAGGAAATGAAGGCCAGCCCGTGGGAAAAGGAAGACGCCATTCACGAAGGCATTCCGATCCTCAATTTTCTGGTGCCCAAGGAATTCAAGCTCGAGAACGGCAAACTCGTCGGCATGGTGTTCGAGAAGGTCAAGGCGGTGTACGACGAGCGCGGCCGCCGCAGCCTGGTCCCGGCCGGCGAACTCGACCAGACTTTCGAATGCGACGATGTGCTCGTCGCCGTTGGACAGGAGAACTCGTTCCCCTGGATGGAGCGCGACATCGGGCTCGAGTTCGACAAGTGGGGCATGCCGGTGGTCAACGAGAAGACCATGCAGTCGTCGTTGCCGAATGTGTTTTTCGGTGGCGACGCGGCCTTCGGTCCGAAAAACATCATCTGGGCGGTGGCGCACGGCCATGAGGCGGCGGTTTCGATCGACCGCTTCTGCAACAGCGAGGACGTGACGCAGCGGCCGTCGCCGCTGACCAATCTCCTGAGCCAGAAGATGGGCATTCACGAGTGGAGCTACGACAATGGCGTCTCAAACGACATGCGCTTCAAGGTGCCGCACAAGGAACTGGGCATAGCGTTGAAGAACATCAAGATCGAGGTTGAGCTCGGCTTCGATCCGCAACTGGCGTTCAAGGAGGCGCAGCGCTGCCTCAACTGCGACGTGCAAACCGTGTTCAACGCCGGCCAGTGCATCGAATGCGACGCCTGTGTCGACATCTGCCCAATGGACAGCATCACCTTCACGGCCAACGGCGAAGAAGCCGATCTGCGCACCCGCCTGACCGCGCCGGCGACCAACCTGACACAGGATCTCTATGTTTCGACCGAGCTGAAAACCAAGCGGGTGATGGTCAAGGATGAGGACGTTTGCCTGCATTGCGGCTTGTGCGCCGAACGTTGTCCCACCGGTGCCTGGGACATGCAGAAGTTCCTGCTCGATACCGCCAAGGCGGGTCCGGGATGCCGTGACCGCAATATCCGGAATGTCATTCCGATCCGGCAGACGGCCTGAGAGAACCAATGCCCACCATGAACAAGATCAGCGCAGTCAACGATTTCGTCGTCAAGTTTGCCAACGTCAACGGCTCGGGCTCGGCCTCGGCCAACGAGCTGTTCGCCCGCGCCATCCTGCGCATGGGCGTGCCGGTGAGTCCGCGCAACATTTTTCCTTCCAACATCCAGGGCCTGCCCACCTGGTACGAAGTGCGCGTTTCCGAGAAGGGATACCTCGGGCGGCGTGGCGGTTGCGACATGATGGTCGCGATGAATCCGCAGACCTGGGATGCCGACCTGAAGGAAATCGAACCTGGCGGCTACTTGTTCTACGACAGTACGCGGGCGATTCCGAAGTCGATGTTCCGCGATGACATCAACGTCATCGGCATGCCGCTGACGCGGATCACCAATGATGCCTATTCCGACGTCCGCCAACGCCAGCTATTCAAGAACATCATCTACGTGGGCGCCTTGTCGGCCTTGCTCGACATGGAAGCCGAGGCTATCGCACAACTGATCGGCGAGCAGTATCGCGGCAAGGAGGCCTTGCTCAAGCCCAACCTGCATGCGCTGCAGACAGGGCGCGAATATGCGCAGGCGCATCTCGATTGCGCCGCCATCGGGCTCAAGATCAAGCGCGCCGACAACGTCGGCAAGCGCATCTTCATCGAAGGCAACAACGCGTTGGCGCTGGGCGCGGTGTATGGCGGTGCCACCGTGTGCGCCTGGTATCCGATCACGCCGTCTTCTTCGGTAGCCGAGGCTTTCGAGAAGCATTGCCGCAAATTCCGCGTCGACCCCGAGTCCGGCAAACACCGCTTCGCCATCGTCCAGGCCGAGGACGAACTGGCCTCCATCGGCATGGTGATCGGCGCCGGCTGGAACGGCGCGCGCGCCTTCACCGCCACCTCCGGCCCCGGCATCTCGCTGATGACCGAGTTCATCGGCTTGGCCTACTTCGCCGAGATACCCGCCACCATCGTCAACGTGCAGCGCGGCGGCCCGTCCACCGGCATGCCCACCCGCACCCAGCAGGCCGACCTGCTCTCGTGCGCCTACGCGTCCAACGGCGACACCAAGCATCCGCTGCTGTTTCCGGAAGACCCCAAGGAGTGCTTCGAATTTGCCGCCGAGGCGCTCGATCTGGCCGATCGTCTGCAGACGCCGATCTTCCTCATGACCGATCTCGACATCGGCAAGAACCAGCGCCTGTGCGATCCGCTGCAATGGGACGACAAGCGCACCTACGACCACGGCAAGGTGATGAGCGCGCAAGACCTGGAGGCGGGCCGCGATTTCGGCCGCTACTTAGACGTCGATGGCGACGGCATTCCCTATCGCACCTACCCCGGCACCCATGCCAAGCGTGGCGCGTTCTTCACCCGCGGCACCACCAAGGACCGCTACGCGCGCTACAGCGAGGAAGGACCGGTCTATGTCGACAACATGGAGCGGCTCGAGCGCAAGTGGGAGACGGCCAAGAACCTGGTGCCGCGGCCGATTGCGCGCCCGGCGGCCAAGCCGACCCGCTTCGGCGTGCTCTATTTCGGGTCCACCAGTCCGGCCATGACCGAGGCACTCGACATCCTCGACGCCCAGGGAAAATCGCTCGACGCCATTCGCCTGCGCGGCTTTCCGTTCCATGCCAGCGTGATGGAATTCGTCGCTGCCCACGAGCAGGTGTTCGTGGTCGAGCAGAACCGTGACGGCCAGTTGCGCAACATGCTCATCAACGAAGGCAACCTCGATTCCAATCGCATCATCCCCGTCCTGCATTACGACGGCACGCCGATCACCGCGCGTTTCATCATCGCCGCCATCGCCGAGCGCATGTCCCTGTCGAACGTGACCCCGATCAAGAAGGTGGCCCAGTGACCTACATCGCCAAACCCAGGCTGCACCATCCGACCCTTGCGACCAACAAGCTGGGCTTCACCCGGCGCGACTACGAAGGCCCAGTCTCGACCCTGTGCGCCGGCTGCGGGCACGATTCGATCTCGGCCGCCATCATCCAGGCGGCGTTCAACCTCGACATCGAGCCGCATCGCGTCGCCAAACTGTCCGGCATAGGCTGCTCGTCGAAAACACCGACCTACTTTCTGGGGCAATCGCACGGCTTCAACACCGTGCACGGGCGCATGCCTTCGGTGCTGACCGGCGCCAACCTCGCCAACCGCGACCTCATCTACATGGGCGTATCCGGCGACGGCGACTCCGCCTCCATCGGCCTGGGCCAGTTCGCGCACTCGATGCGGCGCGGCGTCAACATGGTCTACATCGTCATGAACAACGGTGTCTATGGCCTGACCAAGGGCCAGTTCTCTGCCACCGCCGACAAGGGTTCCAAGGCCAAACGCGGCGCCATCAACAACGACTCGCCGGTCGACATGGTGGGTCTTGCCCTGCAACTGGGCGCCACCTACGTCGCGCGCAGCTTTTCCGGCGACAAGGCGCAACTGGTACCGCTGATCGAAGGCGCCATCGCTCACCAGGGGGCAGCCTTCATCGACGTGATCTCGCCCTGCGTGGCCTTCAACAACCATGCCGGTTCGACCAAGAGCTACGACTACGTGCGCGAGCACAACGAGGCGGTCAACCGCATCGATTTCATGCCGCGCCGTGAAGAAATCACCACCAGCTACGAGCCGGGCTCGGTACAGGACGTAGTGCAGCACGACGGCTCGGTGATGCGCCTGCGCAAGCTGCACGCCGATTACGACCCCAACAACCGCATCGGCGCGATGAACTTCCTGCAGGAACATCAGGCCAGGGGCGAGGTCGTCACCGGCCTCCTGTACGTCGATCCGCAGCCGGAAGACCTGCACGTGTACACCAATACCGTGGCGGCGCCGCTCAATACGCTGGGCGCGGCCGAGCTGTGCCCGAAGTCGGCGGCGCTGGAAAAGATCAACGCCTCGCTGCGCTGAGAGCCGCGCCTGCCGCCGCAGCCTGCGCCGCCGCAGCCTGCGCCGCCGCAGCCTGCGGCTATTGCAGAAGGACCGGGAAGACTGCCGAATCCATCGGCGCACCCGGCGCCGGCCCGCCGGCGTCCGGCGGCGGCGGCGACATGAAGCCCTCGCGCAGACCAAATCGCGCGTCCGCCCCGGTAAAGCGCGCCGAGAACGCGCGGCGCCGGTGGGTGGAGAGGTTTTCCGGCGCGCCATGCACCGTGAGGCCGTGAAAGGCAATGCAGTCGCCCACCGCCAGTTCCCAGGCCATGATCCGGTGGTGCGCACGTTCGGCCTCGAAATCGGGGATGGTTTCGAAGCGGCCGTCGGTGGCGGCAGAGTGGGCCTTCTGGTCGGCGAAGCGCGCCGGGCGGAACCAGCGGCCCCAGCGATGCGAGCCGGCGATGTACTCCGGACAGGTGCGCTGTTCTACCGGATCGAGCGGAATCCAGAAGCTGATCAGGTCTTCGCCATCGACCGGGTAGTAGGGCTGGTCATGGTGCCACGGGGTTTTTTCACGCGTGCCCGGTTCCTTCACCAGCACATGCTCGTGGTACAGGTTCACCTTCGGCGAACCCATCAGCGCGGCCGCTGCGTGCTTGAGGGAAGAGGCGAAAAAGAACTCGCGATAGGCGGTGATGCGCTCCCAGTTGCAGTAGTCGCCGAAAAACATTCCGGGGCTTCCGGCCGGCGTGTAGCGTTTGGCGTAGGGGCCGGGGGAGCGCAGGTTTTCATCGACACCCTCGCGCAGGCGCGCGATCCACTCGGTTGGGATGAGCGCGCGCAGCGGTACAACGCCGTCGCGTTGGTAGGTTTCTCGAATCGAATTGTCAATCATCTGGCCGGCTCCGGTTCACTGAATGCCTGTTGCATTGCCGCTTGAGGTATCGCGCCTTCTCCGCTATGTTTCGGCACAGGCGCATCAAAACAGATGGTTTCACATCGCGCCCACAGGGGCAAGCCGTTCGCGACCTGGAAGGTACGCGGGCGTTTCGAAAATTCATTTCCAAGGGGACGTCATGGCAAAGGAAGTCATCAAGCGGGGCGCGCTGTTGGCGCTGGTCGTGCTGCTCGGAATCGCGGGCTGCGCCCAACGACGACCCGCGCAGCAACCCGCGCCCGAACCGGCATCCGCACCGGCACCCGCACCGACCGCGCCTGCACCCGTACCCGTACCTGCGCCGGCACCGGCCACCGGCGCATCATCGGCCGCCACTGTTGACCAATACAAGCGCGAATTCGCCAGCCGCCTGCATCTGGTTTCTTCGAGCCAGGTATTCACGGGTGCACCACCGAACCTGCTGCGCTCGGTGATCGTCATGAGCGTGGCGCTCGACGCCGCCGGCAACGTGGTCGATGCGCGCGTGCTGCGCGACAACGGCGACCGTGAAACCGTGCAGAGCGCGCTCGACAGCGTGCGCCGCGGCGCGCCCTATCCGCGCCCTGCGGCACGGCTGGTCAGCCGCAACCGGCTCGAATTCACCGAGTCGTGGCTGTTTCGCGACGACGGGCGCTTTCAGTTGCGCACCCTGGCGGAAGCCTGGCAGCAGTAATCGGCCGGCGCGCACCGACAAGGGCGGCCGGTTGGCCCGGTTCGGAGCGGGTGCTTGTCGGCTCGCAGGCCGGCTCGCAGGCCGGCTCGCAGGTCGGTTCGCTTGTCGGTTCGCTTGTCGGTTCAATTGTCGGCGGCAATTGCCGCCTCAATCCACGGTCGCGCCGCTGCGCCTTATCACCGGTTCCCAGCGCCGCAGTTCAGCCTGCATGAAAGCGGCGAACTCGGCGGGTGTCCCGGGAGCCGGGTCCATGTAATGGGCACGCAATTTTTCGGCGGTGGCGGCGTCCTTCATCGCAGCGACAAATTCGCGGTTGAGGCGTTCTATGGCAGCGGCCGGTGTTTTTGCCGGCGCCACCATGCCGATCCATGCGGTGGCTTCCACGTCCAGGATGCCGGCCTCCTTGAAGGTAGGGATGCCGGGCAGGAGCGGCGAGCGTTCGGGGGTGGATATGGCCAGCGCCTTGAGACGTCCGGCCTGCACCTGCGGCATGATCGCCAGCGGCGCCAGCGACGCGATCTGGGTGTCTCCTGCGATCACGCTGGTGACCGCCGCCGGTGAGGATGCATAAGGGATGTGGACCACGAAGGTGCCGGTCTTGGCCTTGATCAGTTCCATCGAGAGATGCGAAAGACTGCCGGCGCCGATCGAGGCGTAGTTGTACTTGCCGGGGTTTTTCTTCAGCAACGCAAACAGGTCCTGCATGTTGCCCACGCCCAGCGTCGGCGCCACCGCGATCACGTTGGGCTGATGCACGCCTAACGTAATGGGCGCCAGGTCCTTGAACGGGTCATAAGGCATTTTCTTGTAGAGCACCGTGTTGTTCACCAGTGGCCCGGTGATCGACACGCCGATGGTGTAGCCATCGGGGGCCGCCTTTGCCACCAGGTCGGTGCCGAGGTTGCCGCCGGCACCGGCGCGGTTTTCGATCACCACCGGTTGCTTGAGCGTCTGCGCGGCCTTCTCTGCGACGATACGCGCGAACACGTCCGGTGTGGAGCCCGCGCCGAAGGGCACGATCAAGCGCACCGGACGTGTCGGATATTCTTGCGCCGGCGCAGGCTGGGCGGCGCAGGCCAGCAGGATCAGCGCACAGGCGCTCTGTAGCGGACGCGAAAAAGTTTTCATTTGCTTTCCGTCGTTGCGGGTTTTGGCTTGACAGTCGGCGCCAGTGCCGCCTTGATGTCTGCGTAGTCGAAGGCGAGAGGTTTCGACTGCAGCGCCGTCGCCGGCAAGCCCTTGATGGCCGCATCCATGGCGGCGAAGCGATTTTCGCTGGCCGGATGCGAAGAGAGCCAACCCAGGTTCAGGCTTTCCTTTTCGCCCATCTTGCGGAAAAAATCGCGCATGCCGTTTGGCGCGATGCCCGCTGCAACCAACGCCTTCAGGCCTTCCGCATCAGCTTCGGTCTCATGTTCGCGCGAGAACTTGAGCCCGACCAAGTCCTGTCCCAAGGACAACAGCCCGCCGAGGTCGCCGAAAACTGCGCTCACCAATACGGACAAGCCCGCGCTCTTCGCCATCGCTTTCAGGCTGTGGCGCTTTTCCACATGTTGCACTTCGTGGGCGAGCACACCGGCAACTTCCTCGGCGTTCGCGGCTAAGGCCAGAAGGCCGCTATGCACCACCACAAAGCCGCCGGGCATTGCGAAGGCATTGACGGTGGGATCGTCGGCGACGAAAAATTCGTATTCGTAGGCGGATCCTTTGGTCAGTTGCGCACCGATCTCGCGCACCATCGCGGCCGGCGCGCCTTCGATGAGCTTGAGCCGCGCACGGGTCTGCGCGAATACGGTCTCACCCAGCTTTCGTTCCTGCGCCACCGGAATATGGGATACCGCCCAGGCGGCAATGCGGTCGTGCTCCCACAAGAGGGCGCCGAGCAGCAACAGCGGCAGCGCCACCGGCAGGATGGTCAGCCAGAGCATCATGCTGGT
>JAYVST010000708.1:0-1569 GCA_043775255.1 Burkholderiales bacterium | reverse complement strand
CGCGCGGCCAAGTGGTTGGCCAGCCAGACCAGAAGGCGTCCGATCTCGATGGCCGGATTACCCCCCACCTTGTTTGCGACTTCGCGGTCGTCGAACCATTGCCGGGCCGCGAGCCTGGTGGCGTCGAGCAGTTGCGGGCGAAATTCGATCGTGCTGCCGGTGATCAGCGCGCCATGCGAATTGAGATCGGAGCGCATCGCCAGCGGCTGCGGGTTGGGGAACTCGTTCAAGCGGGACTCCACCACTTCGATGGCGGGCAAGGCCGCGCCAATGGCGCCCAGCACCTCGTCGCGGGTATACGGCGTTTCACGTTCGGGCAGGTCGGCGTCGAAACGGAATGCCAGTTCGGTTTCGATGCCGCGCGCGCGCCAGGCGCCGTCCTGCATTGCGGCCGGCGCGGCGAAGATGCCGGCAGCCGGCAGCGGCGCGCAATTCGGTTCGAGGTCGAGGCCCTTGGCTCCGACCTTCCAGCCGCCAAGCGGCCCCATGCTCTGTGCCACCAGGTCCTGCACGGCGTAGGCTTCGTCAAGATCGGCCGGCAGCAGGTCGGCCAGCGAAACCCGAGTGTTGGTGCGACGCGCATCGAGCAGGCGCCGGGTGATGTCTTCGATGCGTCGTTGCTTGCTCGATGGTGAGGTCATTGGGGTTCCGAGTGTGGGTTTGACGCTCCGGGTTGCGGCGTGAAAGTGTAGTCGGCCGGATCGAGGGTGCGGGTCATGCGATGAATCGGAGGTGGTCAATCATACTGCGCGGACGCGCCGAACCGGGCGCACTGCTAAGCTGGCGGACTTTTCACGCAGTTCAATCACCAACACAGGGAGCAACAATGAAATTCGTGACGTTCATATCCGGCGCGGAAGAACGCATCGGCATTCTCGACGACAAGAAGGGGATACTCGACATCGTCAAGGCGGGCCGTGCGATGCTTGGCCGCGACATGCCTGCCGACATGCTTGCCTTCATCGCCGCCGGCGCACCCGCGTTGGCCGACGCGAAGAAGCTGGCCTGCGGCGCCGACGGCTGGATCGCGGCTGCATCGGTCAAGCTGATGGCGCCGATTCCGCACTACAGGAAGAACGTGTTCTGCGTCGGCCGCAACTACAAGCTGCATATCGAAGAGGGCGCACGCGCCCGCGGCGTGCCGGTCAGCTTTCCCCCGGTGCCGGAATTTTTCTCCAAACCGCCTACCACCGTGATCGGCAACGGCGACGACATCCGCTGGGACAGCCGCGCGACCAAACAGCTCGACTATGAAATCGAGCTTGGCATCGTGGTCGGCAGGACATGCGTCAATCTGACCGAGGCCGATGCGCTTTCGGCGGTGTTCGGCTACACCATCGTCAACGATGTTTCCGCCCGTGAAATCCAGAAGGCGCATGGCCAGTGGTTCAAGGGCAAGAGCATGGACACCTTCGCGCCGATCGGTCCGTGCATCGTCACTGCCGACGAATTCGGCGATCCCAGCGGTCATCAGCTGGTGCTCAAGGTCAACGGCCTGGTGCGCCAGGACTCCAACACCTCCGACATGCTGTTCAACTGCGCACAGATCGTCGCCAGCCTGACCTCCGG
>JAYVST010000707.1:0-8650 GCA_043775255.1 Burkholderiales bacterium | reverse complement strand
CACAGCAACGACAATGGCCTGGTCGAGACCAAGAACGGCGCGGTGATCCGCAAGGTGTTCGGCTACGAGCACATCCCGCAGCACCATGCAGTGCGCTTCAACACCTTCTGCGTCGAGTACCTCAATCCGTTTCTGAACTACCATCGGCCATGCCTGTTCGCCACCGAGGTGGCAGACCCGAAGAAGCCGGGGCGCATCAAGCGGGTGTACCGTCCGCAGAATGCGATGACGCCGCTGGACAAGTTGGTCAGCCTGCCGAAGGCGGCCGAATTTCTGCGCGAGGGGATCACGTTCGAAGACCTGCGCGCGCTGGCCCGTGCGCTCACCGATGTACAGGCGGCTGAGGAACTTCAGGAAGCGCGTCTGGCCCTATTCAAACGATCGCGCGGCCGCGCAGTCTGAGTCGCTCGGGCGCAACCGATTCCGGCGGCTCATCCTCATCTTCATCGTCGGCGTCGGTCGATCACACGCCCCGATCAGGGGCGGCGATTTTTTTGGGATCGGCGCTGTAGGGAGCCCGCAGGGCGACTGGAAGCGACGGTCCCAAAAAAATCGCAAAACGCCACCCCAAAACCAACAAAAGCCAACCCGTCTACACTGGCTCCTTCAACAACCGATCGACATTCTCAACGCCATTGTCCTATCGCCGCTCCAGGCTCATACCTGAATTGGAAAGGACTTTCGTGCGCTGCCGCACCGCACCAACCGCAAAGCAGCCATTCCGTTACGTGAATGCATCGGCACCACCGCAGGCACTTTCGGTTGCGATCAAGGGTGAGTTCGCGTATCGTTTCGAGAGACACAAACTCCTAAGGATCGATCATGCCCATTACCGACCTGAATCACTACTTCATTCGCGCCAACAACCTCGAAGCGACCAAGCGCTTCTACTGCGAGGCATTGGCGCTCGACGAAATGGAACGTCCGCAGGTGCCGTTTCCGGGCTACTGGCTCGGACGCGGTGACAAGGTATGGGTACACATGGGCCCGCACGGCATCCCTAACCATGCGCTCTACTACCCCGGCTCGCCGCCCCATGTGGCCACCAACAACGCCGGCGTGATCGACCACATCGCCTTCGGCGCCGCCAATCCCGACGAATTCCGCATCCGCTTAGAAAAGATGGATTGCGAATGGTGGGCGCGCAAGCTGCCATCCTTCAACCTGTTCCAGATTTTCGTGCGCGACCCCGACGGACTGACCATCGAGCTCAATTTCTTCAACATGACCACGATGCCCGATTGGGACAAGGTCGCGAACTACGACGAAATGGCCAAGGTCGCTGCCTGACGAGGGTGCCGTGATGAACGCACCTGAACGCCTGCATGGCGATTTTTCCGCCACCACCTATGACCAGGCCATCGATAGCGCGCTGGCGTTGATTCCCGTCTTGCGCGAGCGCGCCGCGCGCTGCGACCAAGCCGGTGCATTGCTGCCGGAGAATGCTGCCGACCTTCATCGGTCCGGCCTGGTGCGCGTTTTGCAGCCGAAGCGTTGGGGCGGCATGGAATTGACGTTCCCGGCGATTTTCGACATTCCGGAAATCATCGCGCGCGGCTGTATTTCGACCGCCTGGAACCTCTCGAACCTTCTGGCGCATCACTGGATGCTCGCGTTTTATGAGGAACAGGCGCAGGCCGAGGTCTGGGGCGCCAATCCAGACGCGATGATCGCCTCCGGTATCGCTTTTGCGCAGGGTCGCGGACGCATGGTCGACGGCGGCATCGAGCTTTCCGGGCACTGGAACTTCTCCTCTTGCGTCACGCCTTCCACCTGGAACATGCTGGCCTGCGTGGTGCGCGACGGCGAGAAGATCCTGGACTACCGTATGTGCCTGGTGCCGTCGAATGAATACGAGATTCAGGACGACTGGCATGTACTGGGATTGCGCGGCACCGGCAGCCGCTCGGTCAAATGCGAGAAGGTGTTCGTGCCGCACTACCGCGCGCTCTCGATGGTCCACCACCGCCGCGGCGAACCGTATCCCGGCTGGCGCACCAACCCGCAGGCGGTGTACAAGGTTCCATTCGGCGGCCTGTCCGCGCACTGCATTCTTGCGACCATGATCGGCAACGCGCAGGCCATGTTCGACGCGATCACCGACATGGTCAAGGAGCGCAGCACCAGCTACACCACGCTCAGGATGCGCGACCTCGGTACGGTGCAGGCGCGGGTCGGTCTGGCCGGTGCGCAGATCGACACCGCCCGTGCGATGGCGCGCGCCGACTGCGCCGAAGGTCAACGTATGGCCGAGCAGGGCATCGAAGCCAGCCTGGAACTGAAGCTCAAGCAGAAACGCAATTGCGCCTTCGGCGCCAAGCTGGCCACCGAAGCGGTCGATACCCTGTATGCGCTGGCCGGCGCCAACGGCCTGTACACGCGCGGGCCGATGGAGCGGATTTTCCGCGACCAGCACGCCGCCGGCGCCCACATCAGTTTTTCGCTCGATGCGCAAACCAGCGCCTGGGGGCTGGCGGCGCTGGGCGGCGAGATCACCAACCCGGTGCTGTAGGGGAACCCGATCAACTGCTTGCCTTCCAGTTTGATCAGCCGCCGATCAAACTAAATTTCAAGTCGCGTGGCACAAAGTTTTTGAAGTCCTGATCCAGCGAAATCAGACGCAAGCCCGGCATGTTTGGCATCCTCCTCAGCCTGTGCCGCCGATTGAGCCGGCTAACCGCCATCATCACCTTCAGCTCCGCTTCGCTTGGCCGATTGGGCGCGCTCGCTCAACGGCATCGCGGATGCCGCCTTAACTGAAAACAGTCAATCTTTGACATTTTTGAGGTAGAGTACGAACTCTTCATCAATGGAACTTCGATCATGGGCATCAACGTGAATCTCACTCCGCAGCTCGAAGAACTGGTGCGCTCAAAGGTCAATTCGGGTTTGTACAACTCAGCCAGCGAAGTCGTGCGCGAAGCTCTACGTCTGCTTGATGAGCAAGATCGCTTCCGTCAGGCCAAGCTTGAGGAACTGCGGCGCGACGTTCGCAAGGGTCTTGAAAGCGGGCAAAGCGAGGTATGGAATACTGCATCGGTGAAGGCCGAAGCGCGCGCGCGCCGTACTGCCAAACCAGTCGCGGCGTAGATGGCGCGAGTCACGCGCCGACCCCAGGCCAAAGTCGACATTCTGGATATCTGGGAATACATCGCCGAAGACAGCATGGTCGAGGCCGACCGCTGGGTGGACCGGCTGGACGAAACATTTGCGCTTTGGGCGACCCAACCGATGATGGGGCGTGTTCGCGACGAGTTGGCGCCGGGAATGCGCAGCTTTGCGTTTGGCCGGTACGCCGTGTTCTTCGAGGCCGTGACCGGAGGTATCGACGTGGTTCGCGTTCTGCATGGCTCTCGCGACATCGATTCCATCTTTGGGTCATGAGTTTCAGACGAAATTGCGCCTTCGGCACCAAGCTGGCGATCGAAGCGGTCGATACCCTGTATGCGCTGGCCGGCGCCAACGGCCTGTACACGCGCGGGCCGATGGAACGGATATTCCGCGACCAGCACGCCGCCGGCGGCCACATCAGCTTTTCGCTCGATGCGCAAACCAGCGCCTGGGGACTGGCGGCGCTGGGCGGCGAGATCACCAACCCGGTGCTGTAGGAATCCTCCAATCAACCGCGCCGGCAGCGCGGTTAATTGGACAGGCCGCGACAGGCCGCGTTCAAGCGGCCCCAGGGCCAGCTTCTACTTGCGCGCCTTTTCGAACGGATACTTCAATTGCCCGGTCTTGTATTTGTCGGGCGACAGAATCACCTGCTTGCCGGGTTGGCGGAACTGCTCGACATCCTTGTCCTTGATGCCGTTGAACTGAACCAGCAGCACGCGCCCCTCTGCCCATTCGCCGTTGCGGGCGTAGCGCACCGTGCCGGCAATGGTCTTGTGCTCATTTTCGCGGATGTACTTGGCCAGCGCCTTGTGATCGATCCCCTTGGTGGCGGTAATCGCCGCCTCCAGCACCTGGCCGATCGCGTAGTTGAAGGGCGGCAGGTAATAGCCCAGCGGATCGACCTTTTCGGCCTTGGCCCGAATCGTATAGCGCGCGAGGAAGTCCTTCAGCCCGGGGAAATCGAGCGACTTTTCCGGTACGTACGGGTTGTAGTTGACGATGCCGTTCAATTGCGAACCGAGAGCCTCCATGATGGGCGCGAATTGCAGGCCGACCATGCCGCCGCCGAACATCTTGACGCTTTCCCCCAAGCCGATTTCATTGGCCGCCCTGACAATGGCCACCGATTCACCGGGATACGAGGCCACGTACACCAGGTCCGGCTTGGTGGCGCGGATCGCGCGGATCATCGATGAAAAATCGGCGGTGTTGGGCGGGTACTTCTGGTCGTACACCACCTTGAAACCATTGTGTATTGCAAGGTTGCGCGCCCCGGTGGCAAGGCTCTGCGCGAATTCGGCGTCGGCCGCCAGGAACGCCACCGTCTTGGCGCCGATCTTCTTGCCGATCTCGAAATAGCCGGAAGAAAACGCCACCGAATCGGTCAAGGGCGAATTGTTGAACCACATATCGTGCTGCGGGCGATCGTTGACCTCGAACGAATAGTTGCCCATCAGGAGCAGGCCGCGCTGCTTGACCAGCGGCATGATCGGCGCAGTGGGATTGGTGCCGTACGGCGCGATCAGCAGGTCCACTTTGTCGACATCGAGCAGCTTCGTATAGATGGCGGGCGTCATCGACGGATTGCCCTGATCGTCATAGATGATCATTTCCACCTTTCGACCCAGCAGTCCACCTTTGGCGTTGATGTCGTCGCGCCACATCTGCAGCGCGATCAGGCCGGCCTTGCCGCCGGCGCCCAAGGGGCCGGTCTGAGCGATTGAAAAGCCGATCTTGATCGGCGCGCCCTGCGCCATGACACCGAGTGGAAGCGCCGCCGGCAAGGCCATCGCCGATGCTACGAACTTGCGCCGGGTAAATGCTGCCGAACGTTTTTGAACCATCGTTGCGTCTCCTGTGGATTGTGGATTGTGGATTGTGGATTGTGGGTTATCTTTTCTGCGCGCCATCGCAAGCAGAGCGGCAAAAGACTAGCAGGTTTGCGCACGGATGTGAATGCACGGTTTTCCGCATGCATTGGCCGCCTCACATGCTGCAATGCAACCCGATCGATTGAGGGATACTGTTGTTCATGCCGTATTCCGGAAGACCTGCCATGCAAACCACCGCTATCGAAAATTCGTCGCCCTGCAGCGCATTGCCGAGGTTCGACAACGAGCAGGCCTGGACCGGTCCCGACATGGCGCGCCGCACTGACTGGATCCACACGTTCAGTGCCGCCGAAGTCGGTGAAATCGACGCCGCCGTGCGCAGTGCAGAGGCAGTCGGCGACATTCTAGACATCAAACGCAGGGATTTCCCGGTGCCGTCGCTGGAGCGCCTGTTGCAGCAGGTGCGACGTGAAACCCTGCATGGCCGCGGCTTCATGCTCCTGCGCGGCATCCCGGTCGAGCGCTACACGTTGCGCCAGGCGGCGATCGCCTATTGGGGTCTGGGCCTCCATCTGGGCGAACCGGTATCGCAAAACGGCCAGGGTCATGTGCTCGGGCATGTCACCAACCTGGGGCTCGACTATGCCGATCCGGAAGTGCGCGGCTACCAGACCAGTGCGCGCCTGAACTACCACGCCGACTCGTCCGACCTGGTGGCGCTGTTATGCCTACGCGCGTCGAAGTCGGGCGGCCTGTCGTCGATCGCCAGTTCGACCACCATCTGGAACGAACTGATGCACTCGCGTCCGGACCATGCGGCCGCGTTGACCGGCGTCTTCCACTACACCCGCTGGGGCGAGGTTCCGGAAGGCAAGAAGGCTTTCGCGGAGATCCGCATCTTCACGCCCTGCGCAGGCCGCCTGATTTCAACCTACGTGCGCTCCTCGATCAACAAGTCGCAGCGCATGCCGGGCGTAGCGCAATTGACGTCCTTGCAAATCGAAGCGATGGATCACCTCGACGCACTGGCCGCCGATCCGCGCATTCACCTCGACATGGAGTTTCGCCCGGGCGATATCCAGATCCTGTGCAACCACGCCATCTTCCACTCGCGCACCGCCTACGAAGACTGGCCGGAGGTCGAGCGCCGACGCCACCTGCTGCGGCTCTGGCTGGCCTGCGCAGACGGGCCGGCACTGCCGCCGTTCATGACCGAGCGCTTCCAGGGCCTCACTGCGGGCGGACGGCCGGATGGCATCCGCGTACCGGGCGTCCGACTGGTGGCGCCCTTAGATCCGCTGTAGGGCAACAGACATGCGCAGGATGTTTCGCGCCGCCCTGGTCGCGACTGCCTGGCTTGCCGCATCCGCAGCCGGCGCGCAGCCCTGGCCGGCCAAGCCGGTGCGGGTGATTGTGCCTTACCCAGTGGGCGGCGCGGTGGATGTGATGACGCGCTTTGTCACCAACCACATGGCGCAAACGCTGGGCCAGTCATTCGTGATCGACAACCGGCCGGGCGCGAATGCCAATATCGGACCGGAAGCAGCCGCGCGCGCGCCGCCCGACGGCTACACCCTGCTCGCCAGCGCCACCTTCCTGGTGTTGAACCCGCTTCTGGAAACGGGGCTGCGCTGGGCCCCGCGCGACTTCGTGCCGGTGGCGCGCTTCACCATGGCGCCGAATGTCCTGGTGGTGCCGGCCGCGCACCCCAGCAAGTCGCTGAGTGAGTTCATCGCTGCGGCCAAGGCCAAACCCGGCCTGCCGGTCGGCGACAGCGGCCCAGGCGCGCCACAGACCGCGGCGGTTGAGTTGCTCAAGCACGCCGCCGGCGTGGAATTCCAGAGCGTCGGCTACAAGGGCGGCCCGCCGATCTTAGCCGACCTCATCAGCGGGCAGTTGGCGATGTCGATCCTGCCCTTGAACGTGGCGATGAGTTCGATCGCCGGCGGCCGGATTCGAGCACTGGCCTCCACCAGCAACAAGCGCTCGCCGCTGTTGCCCGACCTACCCACCATGGCCGAGGCCGGCTATGGCGATGTCACCGTGATCAGCTGGTACGGCTTTCACGCTCCCGCCGGCACGTCGGCAGAGGTGATCAGGCGGCTGTCGGATGCGACCAGCGCTGCCACTGCGGACGAGGCCACGCGCGCGCGAACCGCAAGCGCAGGCGGCGAACTGGCGTTCATGGAAACCGAGACATTCAGCAAATTCATTGCCGAGGACTCTGCGCGCTGGGCCAGGGCCATCGAGGCGATCAAGCGGCGCTGACGGCGCCAACTTCAGGAGAATGACCAAGTGACAACCGGCACGGCAACAACGGCGCTGCAACTGCGCTCCCTGGTCAAGCCAGACGGCGAACTCGAACTTTCACTGGCGAGCGTACCGATTCCCGTCCCCGGCCCGGACGAGGTGCTGGTGCGCATCGAAGCCACGCCACTCAATCCTTCCGACTTGGGCCTCCTGTTCGGTGCGGCCGACATGAGCACGGCGCGTCAAGGTGGCAGCGTCGCGCAACCGACGGTGACGGCGACCATTCCCGCAGGGCTGATGAAGAGCATGGCCGGGCGCTTGGGCGAATCGATGCCGGTGGGCAACGAAGGCGCGGGCGTGGTGGTGCGCGCCGGCGAATCGGAGGCCGCGCAGGCCCTGCTGGGCAAGACCGTTGCCATCCTCGGTGGCGCGATGGTCGCGCAGTACCGCAGCATCAAGGCGCGCCAATGCATGGTGTTGCCGGCCGGCGCCAGCGCGGCCGAGGGCGCGTCGTGCTTCGTCAATCCGCTCACCTCGCTGGCGATGGTCGAGACCATGAGGATGGAGGGCCACAAGGCCATAGTCCACACTGCGGCGGCCTCCAACCTTGGCCAGATGCTGAACAAAATCTGCCTGAAAGACGGCGTTGCGCTAGTGAATATCGTGCGCAGCGAGGAGCAGGCGAAGATCCTGCGCGACATTGGCGCAACCCATGTCTGCAATCTCAGCGCGCCCTCCTTCATGCAGGACCTGACCGCCGCATTGGTCGCCAGCGGCGCCACCATCGCGTTCGACGCCATCGGCGGCGGCGCCCTGGCCGGGCAGATCCTCACCTGCATGGAAGCGGCGATCAACCAAAGCGCCAAGGAGTACAGCCGCTACGGGTCCGCAGTGCACAAGCAGGTCTACATCTACGGCGGCCTCGACACCGGGCCGACCACCTTCAACCGCGGCTTCGGCATGTCATGGGGCGTCGGCGGCTGGCTGTTGACGCCCTTCCTGCAGAAGATCGGTTTCGCCGCCGCCCAGAAGCTGCGCGAGCGCGTCGCCGCCGAACTGAAGACCACCTTCGCCAGCCACTACACGAAGGAGATCTCGCTGGCCGAAGCGCTCAAGATCGAGGAGATTGCCGTCTACGGCAAGCGCGCCACGGGAACGAAATATCTGATCAATCCGAACAAGGGGCTTGCTTGAGGGCAAGCGAGGGCGAACGATGCGGCGCCAGGGCATTCCGCGCGCGCGGCGCAGTGGTTTGAGTGTAGACATTTCGGCTGGTTTGTCCGGGAGGGGCAATGCGCGAGCTCCGGCGTAGACGTTTCCTGATCGCTGCCGCGGGTCTTTCGACGCATTCCCTGTCGGCGCTCGCACAGACCGAGGGCCGGGTGCGGCGGATTGGCTATCTCAGTCTTTCAAGCGCCCAGACCGCTGCCGGCTGGCTCGCGGCGTTTCGCACA
>JAYVST010000706.1:0-12303 GCA_043775255.1 Burkholderiales bacterium | reverse complement strand
GCGCCTGAGCGTTCCCGGCTTGTCGAGGTCCGCAAACACCGCTTGAGCACCCAGACGCCGAAGCTGTGCCCGGTTGGCGGCGGTGGACGTTACCGCCGTGACCGATCCGCGCGGCGCATGGCGGGCGATGATGCGGCGTCCGATGTCGCCGGCGCCCAGCATCAGTGTCTTGCGAAATCGTTTTTTCACCATCATCCGATTCTATTGCCAGCCATGAGTTTCCAGGTATCGATTAAGCCCTCCGCGCACCAGTACGCATGCAAGGACGGTGAAACCATCCTGCAGGGTGCGCTCAACAACGGCATCGGGCTGCCCTACGGGTGCCGCAACGGCGCTTGCGGCACGTGCAAGGGCAAGTTGGTGGCCGGCAGCGTCGACTACGGCAAGTATTCGTCGGCGGTTCTGTCGGATGACGAAAAGTCGCGCGGCATGGCGCTCTTCTGCTGCGCGAAGCCGCTGTCGGATGTGACCATCGAGGCGCGCGAGGTGGGGGCGATCAAAGACCTGCAGGTGAAGATTCTGCCGTCGCGCGTGCAAAGCATCGAGCGACCGGCCGACGACGTGGTCGTGATTTCCCTCAAGCTGCCGGCCAACGAGCGCCTGCAATACCTGGCCGGCCAGTACATCGAGTTCATGCTCAAGGACGGCAAGCGGCGCAGTTACTCGATGGCCAATGCGCCGCACGACGACCAGTTGGTGCAACTGCATATCCGGCACATGCCGGGCGGACACTTCACCGACCATGTTTTTGGCAAGATGAAGGAGCGCGATATCCTGCGCTTTGAAGGGCCGCTGGGGAGTTTTTTCCTGCGCGAGGAAAGCTCCAAGCCGATCATCTTGGTCGCCAGCGGAACAGGATTCGCGCCGATCAAGGCCGTGATCGAACATGCGTTCTATCGCGAATCGATGCGGCCGATGACGCTTTACTGGGGCGGGCGGCGTCCCAAAGACATCTACATGATGGATCTGTGCCGGAGCTGGGAGGCGGCGCATGAAAACTTCCGCTTCGTCCCGGTCGTGTCGGACGCCTTGTCCGAAGACAGCTGGAGCGGTCGCACCGGCTTCGTCCATCGCGCCGCGGCGGACGATTTTCTCGACATGACAGGCTATCAGGTCTACGCCTGCGGGGCGCCGATCGTGGTCGATTCGGCGCGGCGGGATTTCACCGCGCAATGCCGCTTGCCGGAAGATGAATTCTTCGCCGACAGCTTCACCACCGAAGCCGATCTCGCGCGTGCGGCTGGATAGTCGATGACGACGCTAGCGCCAGCAGGGACCGCCGCCGGCGGCAATCGCGCCATCGTCACGGTGATCGGCGTGGACCGCGTCGGCATCATCGCCGGTGTCGCCACCATCCTGGCCGACGCACAGGTGAACATCCTCGACATATCGCAGTCGATCATGCAGGAATTCTTCGTCATGATCATGATGGTCGATCTGGCGAAATCGCCGGCGCCTTTCGACGATCTCAAGGGCAGGCTCAACGCCAGTGGCGCCGAGATGGGCCTGTCGATCGACATCCAGCGCGAGGACGTGTTCAAGTTGATGCACCGGGTTTGAGGCGACCAGGGTACAACCCGGCTGCGGGCCGGATCGATATGCAAGGAGTCGCCGGCACAGCCGGATGATTCCATGAAAGAAAAAATCAGGCGCCAGCGTGTCCATCTCAAGCTATTCCCCGCAGGAAATCGTCGAAACCATCCGCATGGTGCAGATGGAAAAGCTCGACATCCGCACCATCACGATGGGGATTTCCTTGCGCGATTGCGTCAGCGAGAGCCATACGCGGCTGGCGCAGCGGGTCTACGACAAGGTGTGCCGCAAGGGCAGTGGTTTGACCGCTGCGGGCGCCGCCATTGCGCGCGAGTACGGCATCCCGGTGACCAACACGCGGGTATCGGTGACACCGGTGGCGCTGGTGGCCGAGGGCGTCGGCGATTGCGCCGGTCGCGACGCCATGCTGGGTGTCGCGCGAGCACTGGACCGCGCCGCCCGCGAGATCGGAGTCAATTTCATCGGCGGGTTTTCGGCCCTGGTGCACAAGGGGTTCACGCCCGGCGATCTGGCGCTGATCGAATCCATACCCGAGGCGCTCGCGTGCACCGAACGGGTGTGCGCCTCGGTCAACATCGGATCGAGCAAATCCGGCATCAACATGGACGCGGTGGCCATGATGGGGCGCGCCATCAAGCACGCGGCCGAAATGACTGCGGCAGCCGACGGCTTGGGCGCGGCCAAGTTGGTGGTGTTCTGCAACGCGGTGGAGGACAACCCGTTCATGGCCGGCGCCTTTCACGGCATCGGCGAGGCCGACTGCGTGCTCAATGTCGGCGTGTCCGGGCCGGGCGTGGTTCTGCGCGCGGTCGAGGCTGCACCAGGGGCGGATTTCGGCGAACTCGCCTCGATCATCAAGCGTACCGCCTTCAAGGTGACGCGGATGGGCGAGCTCGTCGGCCGCGCTGCGTCGGCCCGCTTGGGCGTGCCGTTCGGGATTGTCGACCTGTCGTTGGCGCCGACGCCCGCCATCGGCGATTCGGTAGCCCGCATCCTGGAGGCGATGGGCCTGTCGCGGGTCGGCGCGCATGGCTCGACGGCAGCGCTGGCGTTGCTCAACGATGCGGTCAAGAAGGGCGGGGCGATGGCCTCGAGCCATGTTGGCGGGCTTTCCGGCGCGTTCATCCCGGTGTCCGAAGATATCGGCATGATCGAAGCCGCCGGCATGGGCGCCCTGTCGTTCGACAAGCTCGAGGCGATGACGGCGGTGTGCTCGGTCGGCCTCGACATGATCGCCATTCCGGGCGACACGCCGGCCGAAACCATCGCGGCGATCATCGCCGACGAAGCCGCCATCGGCATGATCAATCGCAAGACCACTGCGGTCAGGCTGATCCCCGCGCCGGGCAAGAAGGTCGGCGATACGGTCGTGTTCGGCGGCTTGCTCGGCTATGCGCCGGTGATGGCGGTCAGTCGCGAAAGCAGCGTGGCGTTTATCGCGCGCGGCGGCCGGATTCCGGCGCCGATTCAGGCGCTCAACAACTGATCATCGGCACAGTCTCAGCGTTGATCGATCATCCGTTAACGCTGAGACTTGCCCCGTTAACGCTGAGACTGCGCCGATCATCGATGCTGCGCGCGGGTTACTCGCCGAGATAGGCGGCGCGTATCTTGGGATTGTCGAGCATTTCACGCGCGGGGCCGGCCAGGGTGATCGTGCCGCTTTCCATCACGTAGGCGCGCTGGCAGGTTTCCAGCGCAAGCCTGGCATTCTGTTCGACAAGGAGAATGGTGACGCCAGTGCGTGAAACACTGGCGACAATTTCGAAAATCTTCTCGACTATGAGGGGCGCCAAGCCCATGCTGGGCTCGTCGAGAAGCAAGAGTCGCGGACGCGACATCAAGGCGCGCGCGATTGCAAGCATCTGCTGTTCGCCGCCCGAGAGCGTGCCGGCGGATTGTCCGAACCGTTCCTTCAGGCGCGGAAACAATCCGAGCATGCGTTCCCGATCTTCCGCGATGCCGTCGCGGTCGTCGCGCACGTAAGCGCCCATGGCGAGGTTTTCCGCCACGGACAGCTGGCCGAACACGCCGCGCCCCTCAGGCACCAGTGCCAGGCCGCGGCGCACCAGTTCAAACGACCTGGCGCCGGCGACGGCCGTGCCGGCGTAGGTGATGCTGCCGGCGGCGCATGGCAACATGCCGGCAACGGCTTTCAGCGTGGTGGTCTTGCCGGCCCCGTTGGCGCCGACGATGCACACCATTTCGCCTTCGTCAACCTTGAGGTCGATGCCTTTGACCGCGCGAATACCGCCGTAGCGGACTTCGACCGCGTTGAGCGAGAGTAGCGGGTTCATGCCGCGTGGACGCGCGTGGCGCTGGTGGCTCCGGCGCCGAGATAGGCTTCGATTACTTTCGGGTCGCGGCGCACCTCGGCCGGTGGGCCCTCTGCGATGCGCCGCCCATAGTCGAGCACCAGCACCCGGTCGGACAGGCCCATCACCAGTTTCATGTCGTGCTCGATTAAGAGCACCGTGGTACCGTCGGCGCGAATGCGTTCGATCAGCGCGCGCAGATCGACGGTTTCCGTCGCGTTCATGCCCGCCGCCGGCTCGTCCAAGGCCAGGAGCCTCGGGTCGGTGGCCAGCGCGCGCGCGATCTCCAGGCGCCTCTGTTCGCCGTACGGCAGTTGGCGCGCGGCATCGTTCGCGCGATGCGCCAGGCCGACGTAGGCCAGCAATGCGTGCGCGCGCGCCTCGATTCCGGCCTCCTCGCGGCGAGTGGCAGGGGTGCGCAAAATCGCGCCGAATATGCCGGCGCGGGTGCGCACATGCCGGCCGATCATCACGTTTTCAAGTGCGGACAGTCCGGCGAACAGGCGGATGTTCTGGAAGGTGCGGGCGATCCCGCGCGCGGCCACCTGGTGCGGTTTGAGTCCGGTGAGCGGCGCCCCATCGAATTCGAAGGCGCCGCCATCGGGCGCATAGACGCTGGTCAGCACATTGAACAAGGTGGTCTTGCCGGCGCCATTGGGGCCGATCAGGCCGTAGATTTCGCCGCGCCGGATCGAAAAGTCGACCTCCGTCAAGGCGGTGATGCCGCCGAAGCGCTTGGCGATACCGGTTGCCGCGAGCAGGACATCCATTGGGATCATGCGCCTTTGCGGCGCCGCACTGCTGCGGGCAAGAGACCGGATGGCCGGAACAGCATCATCAACACCAGTGCCAGCCCGAACAGCAGCATGCGGATGACTTCGGGTTGCACGATCATCCGACCGAACGCCGCCTTTTGCAGTGGCTCGACCGTATAGCGCAGGATCTCGGGCACGAACGTGAGGAGCACCGCGCCCAGCAACACGCCCCAGATATTGCCCATGCCGCCCAACACCACCATCGCCAGCACCATGACGGATTCGACCAGCACGAAGCTCTCGGGGCTGATGAAACTCTGCATCGAGGCGAACATGCCGCCGGCGATGCCGCCGAAAGACGCGCCCATCGCGAAGGCGAGAAGCTTGACGGCGGTGGTGTCAATGCCCATCGCGCGCGCCGCGATTTCATCCTCGCGAATCGCCTGCCAGGCGCGGCCGATGCGCGAATCCTGCAGTCGCAGGTTGACGACCAGAACGATCACCAGGAACAGCAGAAGCAGGTAGTAGTACTTGATCGGGCCGGAGAATGCCAGCCCCGCCACCTTGCTGGTGACAGAAAAATCGATTTCACCGATGCGCACCGGGTCGATGCGCGAGATGCCTTGCGGCCCGTTGGTGATGTTGACCGGGCGCGACAGGTTGTTGAGGAAAATGCGCACGATCTCGCCAAAGCCGAGAGTGACGATCGCCAGATAGTCGCCGCGCAGCTTGAGGGTGGGGGCGCCCAGCAGGACGCCGAAGGCACATGCCACCAGCGCACCGATCGGCAGGATCACCCAGAACGGCAAGTGAATGTTAAAGTGCGGCGACGCCAGCAGGGCCCAGACGTAGGCGCCGACGCCGTAGAAGGCGATGTAGCCCAAGTCGAGCAGGCCGGCGAAGCCGACCACGATGTTCAGGCCGAGGGCCAAGAGCGCGAACAAGAGGGCCAGGTTGGTGATACGCACCCACGCCGTGCCCACCTGTGCCAGCGCAAACGGCAAGGCGACCAGGGCGACGGCGACCAGCACCAGGCCGGCAACGGCGAGAGGTTTGGGCGCGCCGCCCCAAGGGTTCAAGCGCGATCCCCCACACGCTCGCCCAGAAGGCCCGACGGACGCAATACCAATACCAGGATCAGCACCAGGAAGGCGAATACGTCGCGGTAGTTGGAGCCGAACCAGTTGTTGGTCAGATCACCGATGTAACCGGTGCCGAGCGCTTCGACCAGTCCGAGCAGGATGCCGCCTAACACCGCCCCGGCAAGATTGCCGATGCCACCCAGAACCGCGGCACAAAAGGCCTTCAGGCCGAGCATTTCGCCCATCGTGTACTGGGTCTGGCCATAGTAGGTGCCGATCATCACGCCGGCAATCGCCGCCAAGGCCGCACCGATTACAAAGGTGGCGGAGATCACCCGATCGATATCGATTCCCATCAGCCCGGCGATGTCCTGGCGCTGCGAAGTGGCACGCATCGCTATTCCCATCCTGGTGCAATGGACCAGCCAGAGCAATGCACCCATCAGCGCGAAGGAAATCAGGATGATGGCGATCTGGATATTGGTGATGAGTGCGCCACCGACCTCGAATGTCTGCGTCTTGACGATTTGCGGAAAGGCGATCGGGCTACGTCCCCAGATCATCATCGCCAGGTGCTGCAGGATGATCGAGATGCCGATCGCGGTGATGAGCGGCGCCAGTCGCGGCGCGCCGCGCAGCGGCCGATAGGCCACGCGCTCCATCAGCCAGGCCGTGGCCATGCATGCGGGCACCGCCGCCGCCGTACCGAGCGCGACCACCAGGAGCGGCGGCATGCCGGATTTCATCAACCCGCCGATGACCGAAAACGCAACCATCGCGCCGATCATCACCACTTCGCCATGGGCGAAGTTGATCAACTGGATGATGCCGTAGACCATCGTGTATCCAAGCGCCACCACGGCATACACGCAGCCAAGCGTAAGACCGTTGATGATCTGCTGGAGAAAGATTTCCAAGGTGGCCTAGGAAAAGAAAAACGGCATCGTCGGTTGCCGAGCGATGCCGTTCAGGGTGCCGTCAGGTGACGTTGCCGCGCTATTTTTTGTCGTCGGCCTTTTTCGCCTCAGGCGCGGGCGCGGCGGCAGGTGCAGGAGCGGCGGCGGCCGCAGCAGGTGCGGGCGTTGTTGCAGCCGATGCCGCCGCCGGTGCTGCGGCCGGTGCTGCTGCGGCGCCGGAAGCGGCCATGAACTCGGCCATCTTCATCGCTTTGCCGCCTTGCACCACTGCCAAGGGTTCTACCTTGCCGGCCTTGAGCGTGAAGATGGTGATTTCCGCATTCTTGCGATCTCCCTTTTCGTCGAACTCGATCTTGCCGGTCGCACCGGAGAGCGAGATCTTGGCTAGCTCGGGAAGATACTTTGCCGGCTCAGCGGAATTCGCTTTTTGCATGGCCGCGATCAAGAGGTTGGCTGCATCATAGGTGAACGGGGCATATTGCTTGACGTCGCCATACTTCGCCTTGAACGCTTCGAGGAAGGTCTTCGATGCGGCCTGGGTCGGAATGCCGGCCTGCGAACACAGCAGGCCCTCGGCCGCCTCGCCCGCCAGTTTGCCCATTTCGTCGGTGCAGGCGCCGTCGCCGAATGCGTACACCACTTTCAGGCCCAGTTCCTTCCCTTGCTTGATGAGCGGGCCGCCGGTGGCGTCCATGCCGCCGTAGAAGATCGCGTCGGGCTTCTTGCCCTTGACCTTGGTCAGGACCGCCTTCCAGTCATTGGTCTTGTCGGTGCCCTTTTCGCGCGGCAACACCTTGATGCCGGCCCCCGTCAGGGCTTTTTCCACTTCGTTGGCCAGGCCTTCGCCATAGGCGGTGGCATCATCGATCAGGGCGACGGTCTTTGGCTTGACTTCCGCTGCCAGGTACTGCGCCACGGCCGGGCCCTGCTGGTCATCGCGGCCGACAGTGCGAAAGGCGGTCTTGTAGCCGTTCTCGGTGACTTTTGGATTGGTGGCCGAGCCGGAGATCATCGGAATGCCGGCTTTGTTGTAGATCTCCGAGGCTGGGATGGTCACCCCGGAGTTGAGGTGGCCGACCACGCCTGCGACCTTGGCATCGACCAGTTTCTGGGCGACCGTGGCGCCGACCTTCGGGTCGGCCTGATCATCTTCGCCCATGAGTTCGAAAGTGACCTTCTTGCCGTCGAGCATGACGCCCTTGGCGTTGGCCTCGTCGATAGCCAGACGGACGCCGTTTTCGTTGTCCTTGCCCAGGTGAGCGATACCGCCGGTGAGCGGCCCCACGTGGCCGATCTTGATGACTTGCGGCGGCGGCTCGGCCGGCTTGGCAGCTTCGGTAGCCTTGGGTGCGGGCGCAGGTTTTGGCTCTTCCTTGCCGCAACCGGCCAAGGCTACAAGGGAGGCGGCGGCAAGCGCGGTCAGGCGCAGGGTTGTGGTGCTGGACAATCTCATGTTTCCTCCAGGAGTTGTGTACAAAGGTACAAAGGCTTTTCGCATCCGGTTTGGCCGGATATCGGGTGAACTGTCAATCGCTATCCGTACGACAGCTCCGCTGCCAGCAGCGTCTACCAGTCATGGATTCGGACGGCTTCGACATATGATGATTGGATGCCACCAATGATTATATTTGCAAGCATCGCAAAAAGAACATCAGGGTTATCGATTGCCATGCCTACCGCAGCGAGAGTACCCAGCGCGCCAGCAACTGCGATTCAGCCTCGGTCAGCGCAGGATTGGGCGCCATCGCAAGCGTGCCCCAGGCGCCCGCACCGCCAGTGCGGATCTTGACTGACAGACGCGCTTCGGCGGCAGGGTCGTCGCGATAGCGTGCGGCAACGTCGCGATAGGACGGCCCGACGAGTTTCCTGTCCTGATGATGGCACGCGAAGCACTGACGGGTGCGCGCAAGTTTTTCGTCGGCGCACGCGTCCCGCGCCATGCCGGCGACGGCCGTCAAGAGAGTTGCCGCGATCATGATCGCTACCCGGCGCGTCGCCTGCACGCGTGCCTGGCCCAGCCGCACGGAAGGCCGCACGGTGGGGCGCACGGTGGGGCGCGGGGAGGGCCGCACAGAGGGCCGCGTGAGACAACCGGCGCGCATTACAATGGGTGCACTCGTCAAGGCGACGGCCGGCATCCCGGCGTCGTTTGCGCGCCCGTAATCCGGAGGTACTGACATGGCATTGTTGATCGTCGGAGTTCTGCTGGTCATCCTGAAACTTGCCGAACTCGGGCCGTTTGCCAAGCTTTCATGGTGGTGGGTGGCACTGCCGTTCGTGCTGGTCATCATCTGGTGGGAGGTGATTGTGCCGATGTTTGCGCTCGACAAGAAAAAGGAACACGAGGAATTCGAGCGTGAACGCAAGAAGCGGATGGACAAGAACCGCAGCAGTCGCGGCAGCCTGTAGGCGCGTTGGCGCCTATTTGATCACCCACAACATCAGCTTGCTGGTCTTCGCCAGGCCAATCTTCTTCTCCGGCGCGTCGACCACAACCGTCTTGTCGGGCACCCAGTCGCCCATGTCCCAATCGTGCGAGACGATGCGCGTGCCGCGCTTGAGCCGCTCAAGCGCCGGGCGCAGCTTCAAGTTGACCGCAGGCAACAGATAGAGCGTAATGACGCTCGCCCGCGACAGGTCGGTGGAGAACAGATCCTGCTCTACGAAACTGGTTCTGTCGGCGACGCCTGCTTCTGCGGCGTCGGCGCGCGCCCGCGCAATCAGGCGCGGATCGATCTCGATGCCGGTGCCGTGCGTGCCGAAGCGGCGCGCGGCGCTGATGACGACGCGTCCGTCGCCTGAGCCCAGATCAAGCAGGACATCGCCGGCGCCGATGCCGGCCAAGTCCAGCATGGCATCGACGACGTTTTGAGGCGAAGTGACGTATGGCACGTCGAGGTCCTCGGCCATCGGACTCTGGGCTTTCGCGCGCCCTGCCGCGAGGCCGGCGAGCAGCATTGCGCCGGCAGCCATGACGTGGCGCCGGGCGCGCTTGGGCGCGGCGAATTCGCCTATGCGGTTCATCGGTTCATCCTTTCCGATCCCCGCATCGGTCCGGCACTGCCGGATCGGTCACGGCATCCCGGTCTCATTCGGGCGCGCTCCGGATTGGCGCAACAATTGGCGCAACAGCACGATCAAGGCGCCGGTTCCTCCATCTTCGGCGCGTGCCGGCACAAAGGCCAGTACCTGGCCCATTTGCTCAAGCCAGCGTCGCACCAGGGATTTGAGTACCGGCGACTGGTTGGGCGACCCGATGCCTTTGCCGTGCACCACGCGCACGCAGCGGTTCGCGTTGACTGCCGCGCGACCCAGAAATTCGACCAGGGCGCTGCGGGCCTGATCGCGCGTCATGCCGTGCAGATCGAGAGTGGCTTCTGCGGGCCAGTCGCCGCGGCGCAGTCTACGCAGGATATGCGCGGCGACGCCTGCACGCGCGAACGCTCCGTCTGCGGCGCCGGTCGGTCCATCATGTTCGTCCGGACCGTCGGATAGTGCCGCCGGCGCAGGTGAAACGCCGTCGCTGCGCGCCAAGGGTATCGGCGCCGGTCGCGCCGTGCTTGGAAGCACCCGGGTAGGCGCCACAAGTGGTACCGCGCCGTCGACGGCTGTGCGGAACAAGCCACTGTTGCGGCGCGCCAGGGCATCGCTTTCCGTTTTGCGGCGAGCCGCGACTTCGGCCGAGCGCCTTTCCGCTGCCAGACGCTCGCGGATTTCCGCTAAGGCTTCTCTAGGACTGCCTCCAGGCATGCCGATACTGGGTTGGGCAGAGGGCAGCGATCAGCCGCCCAGGTTTTCGAGATACCGCTGCGCGTCCAGCGCGGCCATACAGCCGGTACCGGCACTGGTTACGGCTTGACGATAAACGTGGTCCTGCACGTCGCCGGCGGCAAACACGCCGGGCAGACTGGTGGCCGTTGCCATGCCCTCCGTCCCGCTTTTGGTCTTGATATAGCCGGTGGCATTCATTTCAAGTTGGCCGGCGAACAACTGCGTGTTTGGCTTGTGGCCAATGGCGATGAAGCAGCCGGTGAGCGCCAGATCCCGCGTCTGCGAGCCCGCAGTCGAACGGATACGCACACCGGTGACACCCTTATCGTCGCCCAGGACTTCATCAAGGGTGTGATTCCATTCGAGACGCACCTTGCCTTCTTCGCGCTTGGCCAGCAATTTGTCGATCAGGATGGCCTCCGCGCGAAACTTGTCGCGCCGGTGGACCACCGTTACGGTGCGCGCAATGTTGGATAAATACAATGCCTCTTCGACGGCAGTATTGCCGCCACCCACCACGCAAACGTCCTGATTTCGATAGAAAAATCCATCGCAAGTCGCGCAGCCGGAGACGCCACGGCCCATGAACTTCTGTTCCGATTCAAGCCCAAGGTACATCGCGGAGGCGCCGGTGGCGATCACCAGGGCGTCGCAGGTATAAGTGCCGCTGTCACCCACCAGCGCGATCGGTTTGTCGGTCAGCCTGGCGGTATGAATGTGGTCGAAAATCATCTCGGTGCCGAAGCGCTCGGCGTGGCGGCGAAAGCGGTCCATCAACTCCGGACCCTGGACGCCGTCCGCGTCGGCGGGCCAATTGTCGACATCGGTGGTGGTCATGAGTTGGCCGCCTTGCTCGATGCCGGTGATCAGGACCGGTTTGAGGTTGGCGCGCGCCGCATACACCGCAGCCGAATAGCCCGCCGGACCGGACCCAAGAATCAATACGCGGATATGCCTGTTTTGCGTCATGAGCGCGAGCGTTTGCAATAATTTGTGACTATACTTGATAAGATACTTGAAGAAAGCGGACGCTTTTGCCGATATACAAGCGCTCGGCCCGATCGCCTCACAAGCAGAGAGTGTTGTTTCGGGGCACGCGTTGATTATCCCATATCGACATTGCAGGACTGACAAAACGAGCGAAGCAAGGCCACCAACCGACAGTTCGAGCAAGTGGACCGTACGTCGGGCACGCGACCGTTTCTTTTCTGACTGAATTTTCAGGAGCAGCCTTATGGCCCAACCAGGCATTCATATAGGGATTTTGCGCAACGTGCCCTTGTTCGCGGTTCTGGACGAGGCGCAACTGCGTGCGCTTTCCGGTGTCATGACGCGCAAGTCGGCGCCGAAAAACCGGACCATCATCAAGGCGGGCGACCCCACCGACAGCCTGTACATCGTCATCGCCGGGCGCATCAAGGTGCAGATGAGCGACGATCAGGGAAAGGAAGTCATCCTTGCTGTGCTTGGGCCGGGCGATTTTGTCGGGGAGATGGGCTTGCTTGACGGCGCCCCGCGTGCCGCCTCGGTAGTGACAATCGAACAGAGCGAGTTTGTGGTCATTGCGAAGGAAGACTTCAACGCGATGCTCAAGGATAATTTCGAGCTTGCAATGGTCATCGTGCGCGGCCTGGTCAAGCGCCTGCGCGAAGCGGATCGCAAGATCGAGAGCCTGGCCCTGCTCGACGTTTACGGCAGGGTTGCGCGGGTGCTGATCGAATTTTCCGAAGATGTCGGCGGCCGCAGGGTGGTAAAAGGGAAGCTGCCGCGCCAGGACATCGCCAAGATGATCGGCGCTTCGCGCGAGATGGTCAGCCGCGTGATGAAAGGGCTGGAAGTCGAAGGCTATATCGAAATTCTGCCCGACGGCGGGATCGCCCTGCGCGAAAGGCTTGCATCGACGCTTTGA
>JAYVST010000705.1:0-3740 GCA_043775255.1 Burkholderiales bacterium | reverse complement strand
GCGCCGAGCTGGTTTGGGCGCGCGTCGTGCGGCTGCGGCGGGTAGTGAAGCAAGCGCAGGATCGTCATCGGGGTGTCGAAGCCGGCGTCGAAATGGTCTTCGGCCAATTCCAGCGAGAGGGCGATGAGCCGCGCAAGGCGACGCCCGAGGCCGAGCATGGCGGCGTAATAGGCGTTCATCTGCGCCTCGAATCCCGGCAGGGCGCTCGGCCAGACGTTGGGGCCGTGATTGGGCAGTCCGGCGCGCACCAACGCGTGATCCGGCGCGAGGTGCCAGCCCATGTAGAAGCCTTCCTTGAGGTCGGGCGGCGTATCGGCGTCGAGCGTCTGGCCACCCATTGGCTCGTAGCCGCGGTTGCATGGCGATCGAGTCAGCGCGATGGCGTCTTTCGCGTCCTGCGGTAAAGAGAAAAACCGCCTGGCCCAGTCGAACTGCGCAGCGATCAGCGCGGTATCGACGCGGTGCTTGGACACGTAAAAAAATCCGGTGTCGCGGCAGGCGTTCCGCACTTCGGCGGCGAGCGCCAAACGCTCGGACACGGCATCCGAAAAAGCAGGCGCAAGGTCGATAACCGGGATGTGTCCAGCGACTTGGGGGGCGGTATAGGGGATCATCAAGCTTCTCTTGTATTCAGGCGATCAAGACTGTGGTCCCGCTCAATACTTTACACGTCATACCGGGCAAGTCTCACCATCGAGCCCGCGCGTACGGGTGATGCGTCGCGGTAGACCGGCAAATTCCGGGTGCTGAGGTGTTAGCCTTTGCCACGCGATGTCCGGCGAGCCGAGTACCCGGCGGCGGGTTGATGTCGAGGGTCAGGACCACTTTTCGAGGTACATGATGGACTCGCCGCGCACGCAATCCCGGTGTTGTTGGCGAATCGCGCTGCCGGTGCAGGTGTGCGAAGCAAAGAATGCGGTGAACGGTTCGTCCAGGCGGCTGGCAGCGGCCCGCGCATTGTTTTTGGCGCCTTGCGCAAATTCGGCGTCGGACCCGGCACCGCAGTCTTGCCGTCATAGATCATGAGCCGAACATCCGCGCGTGAATCGTGCGCAGCCGGCAAGGTGCCCGGTTCATCGGCGAACTCAGCCGCGTTCAGTTCACGGTTGGAAGCATTCATGTGCGTCCAGGCGCAATCGCCGATCACGGTATGCACCTTGGCGCTCTTTTCGACCCGCAGCAACACCCCATGGCCCGCACTGCCGTCACGCAGCGTGCATGGCAGGCGCATCCAGCGCAGGCGGTCGATGGCTGGAGAAAAGCGCGCCATCACCCATCGCCGGAAATCGTCAAACGCTTCCGCGTTCTCCTCAATGCCGAACAAGCGCGACTCCGGCATAGCAACCGGGTTCATCTGCTTCGCATCTTCCACACCAATTGCGAGCAAACCGCCTTCGCTGTTGGCGAACGCGCATACCGCCTCGATCATGCGCCCCTGCGCAACAGGATGATGCCCACCGCCAACGCGGGTATGCCGCAGGCGATGAAGCCGGCGCTGTAGCTGCCGGTCAGACCCAGCAAGGCTGAAAACATCAGCGGTTCGGTCAATGCGCCTACCTGGCCGAACGAGAGTACCCCGCCGGTGACCGCACCGCGCTTGCCTGCGGGCGCCGCGCGCGCCGCCTCCGAAAGCAAAACGCCATGCCAGGAGAGTGCGGTGGCGCTCAACGCGCCAGTGACCACGCCAACCAGGAGCCTTGGCCAGTCGCCGTTGGACAGTCCGAACAACGCGGTGCTGGCGGCCATGCCGAGCGCCAGTGCAGCCAGCATCACGCGCGGCGCAACCAGACCGCTGCCAAGCCAGCCCCACAAGATGCGCCCGGGCACCGCCACCATCACCGCCACCGAGAACGCGAAGCCGGCCGCCACCGGCGTGTAGCCGATGGTCGTGAGGTACACCACGAAATACGCCGTCACCACAGTCTGCAGGCCGTTGAAGGCGAGGCAGGCCAAGGACAAGCCGCGCAGCGCGGGAATGCGCAAGACTGTGAGCAGCGTCTCGCGCAAGTCCGACAGGCGGATCGCTTGCGCCGGCACCCGGTCGTCGTCGAACACGTGGCGCAGCGGCTGCAATACAAACGCGAATAAAGCGCATGCCGCCGCAGCGATCAGCATGGTGCCGCGCCATCCGGTCCAATGCGTCAGCTGCGGCCCAAGCACGCCGCACAACAACATGCCGATCGGCACCGCGGTCTGCTTGATCGAGAACACCAGCGGCAGACGGCGCGGCGGCGAAAAGCGGCCCAGCAGATGCGAACTCGCGGGCGTGGATATGGCGGTGCCGGCGCCGCTTGCGAGCGCCGCCAAGATCAGCATCGGCGCTGTTCCCAGCGTGCCCAGCGCGCAGCCGGCGAAGATCATGGCGAGCGAAACCTGGCTCATGCGCACTGCACCGTAGCGCACGATGAAGCCGCCGCAGCCAAGCTGCACGAACAGCGATGCCAGGGCAGTCAGGCCGAAATAAATGCCGATCCAGGCAGGATCGATCAGGAGGTCCGCGATGATCGCCGGCGCGATCACGGCCGGCAGCGACCGGCCGAAAACCACGAAGGTCTGCTGCAGGAACATCGTGCCAAGGGCGAGCGGGAGGCGGTTCACGCGGTGGGTGGCTTCACGTCGATGTCGATTCGGGCACGGCGGCCTTTAGCGCATCTGTCGAGTGCGCCGCAAAACCGAAAGCTTACTCGCCCGCAGATTCCGGCATCAAGGATGGAAAATTCAAGGCCACTCTTGTAGTAGCCCGTGCGTGTAAGTCGAGGCCGAGACCTGCCGTTCATCTACCTTGGCTTGGCGATACACGCGACGCCTTCGAGCGCAAGCGTGCTGCGCTACTCAGCAACACCGCGCCGTTCATCGCATTGCGCGCAATGCGATCTTCAGTCCATTCTGCGGGACAGGCGTGTACTCGGCTCTCCGACTCGACCGACAACCTCAACCCGTATCGGATTGTCCCGATTCGTTGCCGCGCCGACGACGATCCATCCACCCGAACAGGAGCATGCTTGTCAGCATGGCGACGACAAAGGCGGCCGCTTTGGTCTGCCCTGCGGCAAGCGAGACCAGCGCCGGGCCGGGGCAGAAACCGGCCAATCCCCAACCGGCGCCGAACAGCAGCGCACCGATCACCAGGCGCTGGTCGATCCGGTTCGAGTCCGGCAACTGCATGGGGCCTCCGAGCAGGCTGGTGCTTCGTCTTTTCGCCCATGCGAAGGTGAAGACGCCGATTGCAATCGCGCCGCCCATGACGAGAGAGAGCGACGGATCCCATTGGCCGAACAGGTCGAGAAAGCCGATCACCTTGGCGGGATCGGTCATGCCGGAGAGCAGCAAACCCAGCCCGAAGACCAGACCTGCAATGAATTCGGTGACGCGTTGCATGGTGCTTCCCCTTAAAGGACGTGCCGGACCAGGTAGACCGTCAGGAAACCGGCCGTCATGAAGGTGATGGTGGCCACCAGAGAGCGTAGCGAAAGGCGCGACAGGCCGCATACGCCGTGGCCGCTGGTGCAGCCGGAGCCCAAGCGGGTGCCCAGGCCGACCAGCAAGCCGGCCGCGACGATTGCGCCAAAGCCGGCATCGATGCGAGGGGGCTGGATGAACCCGGCCGGCGCCAGCAGGGTGAAAGTGAGCGGCGCGACCACCATGCCGAGCAGAAACGCGAGGCGCCAGCCGGCGTCCCCGCGCCTGGGCCACAACAGGCCACCCACAATACCGCTGATGCCGAGCACGCGACCGTTGAG
>JAYVST010000704.1:0-2300 GCA_043775255.1 Burkholderiales bacterium | reverse complement strand
GGCACGCGCGGCTGATCGGAGATGCCGCTTGCGACCAGGTGCAGGTTGACCAGTTCGACGACGCCATCGTGGCCGCGGTGGCCGAAGGTCTGCTCGTGCTCGGTCTCGAAGCGCGCGGCCAGCGTGGCCAGCGTGGCGCGCGTGGTCATGCCTTCCGGCCACGGCACCGCGAGCTCGTGGGTCTGGCTGGCGTAGCGCAGTTCGCCGAAGCGCCGCAGGCGCGCCCGGTCGGCGCCGAAACCTTCGCGTTCAAGGGCGCGCAGCGCACCCTGCTCCAGGTCGCGCCACAGCGCTTCGGCCTTTTCCGCATCGGTACGATCGATGCGGCCGAGCAGGGTCCGCGTGAAATGGTGTTCCAGGTCGGAATGGAGCAGCCCGAACGCCGAGAAGATCCCCGCTGCCGGCGGAATGATCACGCGTCGCAATTCGAGTTCCCGCGCAACCGCCGCCGAGAACAGGCCGCCATTGCCGCCGAAGGCGATCAGGTCGAAGTCGCGCGGGTCCTTGCCGCGCTCGGTCGACACCGAGCGGATGGCGCGTGTCATGTTGGACACGGCGATGCGGAACACGCCATGGGCCAACGCGTCGACCGCCATGCCCAGGGGATCGGCCACCCGCTCGCGCAAGGCCTTTTCGGCGGCGGCGGCGTCAAGCGGCACGTCGCCCCCGGCCAGTCCGGCGGGGTCGAGATAGCCGAGGACCAGGCACGCGTCCGTCAGGGTGGGTTCGGTTCCGCCCGAGCCGTAGCACACCGGCCCCGGGCTTGCACCGGCACTGCGCGGGCCCACGTGCAGCCCGCCGCCGGGATCGAGCCAGACGATGCTGCCGCCCCCCGCGCCGATCTCGGAAATATCGATCGTGGGCGCACGCAGCGCGTAGCCGCCGCCGCGGGTCATTCCGCCGGCGCGCGTGAACCCTGCGCCGACCTCGTACTCCTTGGCGTAGGTTAGCTTGCCTTTTTCGATCAGGCTTGCCTTGGCGGTGGTTCCGCCGATGTCCAGGGCTACCGCGTCAGTGATGCCCATCGTCCTGGCCAGGTGGAGCGCGGCGACCACGCCCGCCGCCGGCCCCGACTCGATGACATGCATCGGCGCCTCGCAGGCGAGTTCGGCCGACATGGTGCCGCCGTTGGATTGCATGAGCAGCAGAGGCACGCGGAATCCGGCGTCGCGCAGGCCATCCTCGAGCGAGGCGACGTAGCGCTTCATGACCGGCATCACGTAGGCATTGATCACCGCGGTGCTGGTGCGCTCGTATTCGCGCATTTCAGGCAGCACGTCGGATGACAACGTGACGTGGATGGCGGGCGCTTCCCGGGTCAGGACGTCCCTGACGGCGCGTTCGTGATCCGGGTTCGCATAGGCATTCAACAGGCACACGGCCACCGATTCCACGCCCTGGCGGCGGAGTTCCGCCGCTGCCGCGCGCACCGAGGCCTCGTCGAGCGGCGCATGCACGGCCCCGAGATGCGTCATGCGCTCGTCGACTTCCAGCCGCAGATAGCGCGGCACCAGCGGTTCGGGCTTCTCCCAGGTCAACTCGTAGAGTCTTGGTGTGCGGATGCGGCGCAGCTCAAGCACATCGCGAAAGCCGCGCGTGGTGATCAGGCCGGTGCACGCGCCCTTGCGTTCGATGATGGCATTGGTCGCCACCGTCGTGCCATGCACCAGCGCGTCGCAATCCGGCGCCACCAGCCCGGCGTCCTTCAACAACCCGCCGATGAGCCGGAAAATGACGCGCTCGTACGCATCGGTGGTGGATATGCCCTTGGCAATGTGCACGTTGCCGTCGGCATCGATCAGGACAACGTCGGTGAACGTTCCGCCGATGTCGACTCCGATACAGAAGTTGCGGCTGGCCATCGGTCGGATTCCTCTTGTGATCGCCAACGTTCAGGCCCGGGCCTGACGCAGCCGGGTCGTTTCAGCCTGATCGATCACGCCGTCACCGGACACCGCGACGTGGTACACGTCGCGCGCACGCATCTCCGAAATCTTGCCGTCGCGCACGTCGCGCGCGACCCGCTCGGGTTCGCGTTGCGCCGGCGGGCCATAACCGCCCGCGCCCGGGGTCACGTGTAGATAAACCGTGCCCGCCGGCACGTCCATGGTCTCCAGCCCGCGCAGCTTGCGCTCGCCGGGCAAGCCGGGATCGAGGACGTTCTGGCAGTTGGTCCCGTCCAGCCCGCCGCCAAACCCCCATGGCGCCTGCCTGGCCCGGCCGGAGCGGATCTGCAGCAGCCCGTCGGCGATCAGACGTACCTTGCGCCGCACTCCAAGCCCGCCGCGACGTCGTCCGGC
>JAYVST010000703.1:0-6137 GCA_043775255.1 Burkholderiales bacterium | reverse complement strand
GTCACGCCGGCCGGAAGAGGCTCGGCCGTGGTGCGCAGGGCCGTTCCCACATAGGCGGTGTTCCACTGCATGGTCTGCTCGACCACATAGTCGTACTTGCCGTTCTTGACGTTGTCACGGGTAGGAGCGATGCCATCGATGGCGACATGCTTCCAGTTGGCGCCCACCGCCGGTGCGTTTTCCTTGGAAACCAGCCCGATGGCGTATTGCGTTGCCGGAATCCCGTTGAGGAAGGTGATGACATTGCTGGTGCCGCTGCCTTCATTGACGACCACTTCGGGCGGGTTGCTGTCGATTGCCTTCAACGCAGAGATGTTCGACGACGGCGCGCAACCGTAGTTGAGAAAATAAGCGTTGGCCGCAGCCTGGGTGCCCGAACCATTGACGCGGCGGCCGATGTTGACCTGTCCCGTCACAGCGACGCCTGCGGGCAAGGTGCCGGGCGTGAACAATGCCTGCCAACCTTGACCCGCACTTGGCGCCTGCAATACACCCGAGAGGAGAGACGCTACCGCAGCGCGCGGCACCGACGGCACCTGCCCTGCGCCGGTCGACAAGCCTTGTGCGGTGGCCAAGTCGTTGTACAGATTGTTGGTGGCGGCAATACCCATGATCACCTGGTTCTGGCTGCCCACATCCAGATTGGCCAACTCGGCTTCGTCTAACACCGTGGCGGCAAATGCCGGCGGCTTGTTGTCTTCGGCCTTGAACAAGGCGGGCTCAACATCGGAAATACCTGCATCGGAGAAGCGATTGCCCAGGGTACCGGCGGCGCAGGTGAAGCTGGGTGATGCGCCGGTGCAGGCTCCGGGAGTGACGATCTGCGGGCGCTTGGCGGCGGGGTCGACCGAGATCAAACCGCCCAAAGTCACGGTCTTGGCGATCGGATAGACCCCATTGCCCGAACCGCCGTCGGCGTTGTAGGTGAAAAACACGTTCTTGCCGGCCAGGGTGGAGATGCCGGGCGCGATCGTGCAGGAGATGCCGAAAACGTTGGCGGTGTTGGTATACGTGTCACGGGTGCCGGCCACGCACATGGTGCTGAACAAACCCTGAATCGAATTCACCTGAGCGGAGGCGCCAGAGGCGTAGATTTTCACGGTTGCGGCAGCGCCGGTTACAGCGGGGCTCAACGCAAAAGCGGCGGGGGTGGCGAAGGCGAGCAGGCACGCGCCCGCAAGAGTATTGAGTTTCATGCGATTTCCTTTGAGGTGAGAGCCGGACGGCAGCGCCGTCCGGGTCAGGCGAAGAGAAGGTCTACTTGGTGCGACGACGGGCGATGCCGCCGATGAGCGCCATCCCGGCCAGCATCAGCGCCCAGCCTTCAGGCTCCGGTACCGGAGCTGCAAAGGTGAGCGCGTAGTTGGCGCCGTCCTGCGCGAAGGTCCAGGTTGCCGGGCCTACCAGGTTGTCGTACTGGTCGGTGAAGGCGAGTGCGGTATTGCTGGTCGACGAACGCTGGGTGAAATAGAAGTTGAGCGACTCGCCAAGCGCGCCGGTCAGGTTGCCAGGGGCGGCCGCGCTCCAATTGGGCGACATCGTTCCCGACTTACCGAAATTGCCGGTTTCGGTGTCGACCGAAAAGCTCGACCCGTTGTTCGACACCGGCGAGGCAGAGCTATGCGTGCCGCGGTTCTGGTTGTACGCGAGATAGTTGAACGCAGCAGTGCCGTAGTTGGCCACTTGCGCATTGGAACGCCCGAAGAAGGGATCGGACGCGCCGGTACCCATATAGCGGTTGCCGCCGACTCCGCCACCCGTGCTGTCCGCACCGGCCACCAAAAAGCGCAGGGTCGGCGTGCCGTCAGTGGCGGCCAGAAAGCCGACCCACGCGGCGTCACTGTTGTTGATGGTGAACGGAATCAGCGTGCCCGGAGTGGTCACGCCGGACCCCATGGCAACCGAAGGTTGCGCCAGGAAATTTTGCAATTCGATTCCCAGGTCCTTCATGTACGAAGCCTTGGACTCGGTGTCGTAGACCACGGCGAACAGTTCGCTGCCGTTGCCGCCGACGTCGCCGGGCAGACGGATGGCCGCGGAGGCCTGTCCGGCCAACAGCGTCAGCCCGATCGCCGCGGCGAGGGTTTTCAGTTTGATATTCATGCGAGACTCCTGCAAAAGTTGCCGGCGATGCCGGTGGAAATTTTCATTTGCTGCAAGACGTGCAAGTCCACCTGACCACCCTTCCTACCGCCGGCGTTTTTGCGCGGTGCGGGAACGGCATCGGGAGGATCCCGCCACGAATGGATTTGCGACGGGCTGATCCGATAAAGAGCGAGGGTTCGCGCGGCCTGTTGTTGCGACTGCACCACCCGGTATTGACGACAGGTGAGACTGTAGGGGTCGGGTGTTAAACGGCGATTAATTGCATGCGCCCATTCGATAGTCCGTTCGACTCATGGATGGTCCGAAAAGCGCGCTTTGCGGGCCGAATGGCGGTTCCAGGCAACGCCCGCGCAACTCTGGCAGGGGTCGGCATGAGCCGAACGGACTACGTGCGGAACACCCTACGCGCGCCGCCTGTCACACGCCGATGTTGGTATTGGGGATCAGGCCGAGGCTGATCGCCCGTGACACCGCCTGGGCGCGATTGGAGGCACCCAGCTTGCGCAGAATCTTCTGCACGTGGTTCTTCACCGTCAGCGGGCTGATGAACAGCACGATGCCAATTTCCTGGTTGCTCTTGCCCTCGCGCACCCAGCCGAGAATTTCCATCTCGCGCTCGGTGATGATGAGTTCGGCCGGCGCGGCCTCCTTACGCGGTTCTTCGCGCGCGCGCTCGGCGCCGACGATGCGCTGATAGGTGGCGTGCAGGTAGGGCAACAGCAGTTCGAGCATGAAGCTGTGACGTGCGGTGAGCGGCTTGGCCTCGCGCTTGATGTGCGTGGGCACCAAGTCGTTGCCGGCCTGTGCGAAGCAGAAAAAGGTCTCGATGGCGCGCACGTCATGCGGCGAGGGCATGCCATGGGCGACAAATTCGCGCATGCCGCTGACGGCGAGCGCCTCGCCCAGCAGGTTGCCACGGGCCGATTCGCGCGCGCTGCTGTCGCTGGCGCAAGGGGTGCGCTCGGCGTCGTTCCAGCTTTCCATCACCCGCGCCATCAAGCCGACGCCGGGTTCGTAGAACCGATCGAGCGCCTCGCGCGCCACCGGAAACATCGGGAAGCAGTCGTAGGACAGGCCGCGCCGCAGCGGGTCGCGATGCGCGCAGATCAGCACGTCATGCGGCACCATCGCGTTAAGACGGCTCTGGGCCCAGATGTAGAACTGGTAACGGCGCCGTATCGCCAGTGACGATTGAATGGTGAAGAGCAGTTGCTCGCTCTCGCCCTGGGTGAGTGCGGTCAGCCCTTCGAACGCACCCGCCTCTCCTATCATTCGGCACCCGCCGGGGCACGCCCGCGCGGCGCTTTCATCGCAACGCCTCGGGAAGTTCGATCGCAAGCCGTCCGAGCTGCGCGCCGGCCTTGAGCAACGTCCGCGCGATCGTCTCGTCGTTGTAGTGCACCGCCCAATACAGCGGCGTGCGGCCTACGTCATCCTCCGCGTTCAGGCGCGCACCCCGCTTGACGATGGCCTCGACGATCTCGGCCTGACCCTCATTGATGGCCCATAACAGGCCACTGATCCCCTTGGCCGGATACAGGCGCCGCATGCCGGTCCGCAAAGGCGCCACGGCCAGGTCGGGGTCGGCGCCGGCGGCCAACAGTTCCCGCGCGCTAGCGCGGCGGGCGAACCGGATCGCCGTAACAAGCGGAGTCTGGCCCACCGCGTCGGCAAGATCTGGATCGGCGCCGTTTTGCAAGAGCAGGCGTACCAACCAGCGATCATCCTTGCGCACCGCCAGCATCAGCGGCGTTTGCCCGACGGCATCCAGACCGTTGGGATCGGCCCCCTGCGACAGCAGAAAACGCGCAATCTCGACATGTCCCTGGCGCACCGCTGCAGCGATGGCGGTCTCCCCATCGAGCGTGCGCGCCGCCGGAGCGCCGGTGGCCGCCAGGGCACGCCGGACGCTTTCCAGATCGCCGGTGCCGACGGCCGCGATCACGCGCCGCGCGCTCTGCTCGCCTTGCGGCGCGAAACTGTTGCCATCGGCTCCCACCGGGCCGAAATCGATCCATGCCGGCTTGCTGCCCGCAGGCAGGTTCGCTTCCCATGTCGGCTGCGCGTCGAGCAGCCAGCCTGCGCCGCCGTCAAATCCCTGCGCCCACGTGCCGGGCGAAAGAAACGCCGCTGCGAGAATCGCCCCGCGGCTAAGCGCCATGAACCGGCCTGCGCGATTTGGGTTGTCGCATGTCATTGAATGGTCCTTTCCTGACGTTCCGCCGCGTTTGGCTGCGATGGCTGCGCTGGCTGCGGTGAACCCGGTCCCGACAATGCGGCAGGCGCGGTGGCGGGTGCGGGCGCGGGTGCAGCGCCTGGCGTGCTGCCCGGTGGATCCGGCGGACCAGGCGGCGCCGTGATGTCGGCGGGAATGAAGCGCCAATCCGCATAGCGCCGCGCGCCGGCGAAGGCGTCGGATTCGCTGAAATCGCCCTGGCGCAGGGGCACACCGCGCGCCAGGCTGTACACCCCGGTGACGCGTCCCTGCACCACCACCTGCCCCCACTCGGTGCGTCCGGTGAGCGGGTCCGGATAGATACGCCGCAGATGACGCAACGGCGCCGGGCCGCGGCGATCTTCAAGCAGGTCTTCGAGCCTGCGCGGCAATTCCTTGGCCGCCTGAGGCGTCAAGCGATGGTAGTTCGCGATGGCGCGGCGGAACTCCGCGCCGATGAAAAGCAGGTCGCGTTCCTTCTCGCGCCGCACCCGCACCTCCCACACCACGCCGCCGGCAGCTAAGCTCGCACCCATGGCGGCAACGAAGAACAGCAACCACAGATAAGCGAAGCCGCGCGCATATCCGCGCGCGTCGTGCGCTGCATGGCGTCGTGCGCCGCGCACGCGCAACGCGCCGCTTCGGAGAACCGCCGACCGCGCTTCACCAGGCGCCATAGGAACTCCCGTCCAGTGCGTTGCCGGGCGCACCGCTCCTTACGTCATACACGCCGCCGTCGCCGGCAGCCACCGGCGGCCCCACCACCACCCAGGTGGCATCGCTGCCGGTGACCGGGTCGGGTGGAATCTTGCGCACGTAGCGCCGGCTCGCCAGCTCCGCCAGGCTGGCCGGATAGGCGCCGGTGTCGGCGTGGAACTTGTCGATGGCGTCGCGCATGAGATTGAGATTCTGCATGAGCACCCGTTCGCGCGCGCGGTCGATGCTGTCGAAGTAGCGCGGCGCGGCGATGCTGGCCAGAAGCGCCACGATGCTCATCACCACGACAAGCTCCAGCAGGGTGAAGCCGCGTGCGCTGCGCGGGCGCGGTGGGTGCATCACCATTGACGGTAGGGCAGGCCGTTCAAGCCGGCGCCCTCGGCGGTGGAAAACACGTCGAACACGTCGGCGCCTTCTGCCGGCGCGTCCGCCGGACTCGCATAGCTTCGTTTGCCCCAGGTGACGGCGGCGGCGCGCGCGTCGTCGCGGCCGAGCGCGCGCGCAATCTCCGGCGCGAAGGGATCGGCCGGCAGACGGCGCAAAAAGTAGATGCGCTTGGGAGTCGGACTCTTGGCATCGGCCGCGCCCTCGACCAGCACTTCCAGGCGCGGCGGATAGCCGCTCGCATCGACGGTCTTGGCGACGCGTCCTTCGTCGACCGCGCGCTTGTAGGCGTCGATGGCTTCACGCACGTCTCGCAGCGAGCGGCGCAATTCCTGTTCGCGTTCGCGGCGCCGGTCCAGTTCGGCCAGGGGAAACAGCCCGGCGGCGAGAATGCCGACGATCGCCAGCGTCACCATCAGCTCGATTAAGGTGAAGCCGCGCGCGCGCCGGATCACGGGCGCACCTGTATCGCCAGCGGCGCGGGGGCGACGAACTCGCTGTTGCCGCCGTCGCTGAAACGCACGCCCGCGATCCCCACCGACCCGCTTGCACTGGCAGCGCCGATCGCGCGAAACCGCACCACGCCGCCCGGAGACGGCGGTTGCACGGTCAGCACGACACGGCCCGGGCTTTCCGCGGCAACGCCCACCGGCGCGAACACCGCCGGGTCGTAGGCCAGATCGATCTGCATCGCGCGCGCCGCGCTACCTGCAGC
>JAYVST010000702.1:0-1775 GCA_043775255.1 Burkholderiales bacterium | reverse complement strand
TCGCAATCGCGCGCTGGACTACGCCAGCCTGCGCACGGTCAAGATCGCTCTCGGTGCGGGCGCGCGCTGGCGCCGTCATGTCCCGCCCACCCTGTTGCTGGCCGCCGTTTGCGCCGCCCTGCTGGCTGCTGCGCGTCCGGTCGCGATGGTGACCCTGCCTTCGGAAGGGCGCATGATCGTGTTGGCCATGGACGTCTCGCGCAGCATGCGCGCCACCGACGTCAAGCCCGATCGCATTTCCGCCGCCAAGGATGCGGCCAAGAAGTTCATCAACGAAGTGCCGGCCAACATCAGAATCGCGATCGTCACTTTCGCCGGCACCGCTGCGGTGGCGCAGGCGCCTACCTACAATCGCGATGACTTGCTGGCCGCGATCGACCGCTTCGATCTGCAGACCCACACCGCCATCGGCAGTGGCATTCTGGCATCGCTGGCCACCATTTTTCCGGACGACGGCATCGTGGTGGAGCAGGGCTATACCACCTGGGGCGGCACTGAACCTGCGCCCAAGCGAGAGACACCGATTGCGCGCGCGCCCAAGGCCGACGCGCCGAAAAAGGAGTTCAAGCCGGTGCCGCCAGGCAGCTACACGTCGGCCTCGATCATTCTTCTGACCGATGGGCGGCGCACGACCGGCCCGGACCCGCTGGATACGGCGCGCAAGGCTGCGGACTATGGCGTCAAGGTGCACACGGTGGGATTCGGGTCCGCTGCCGGCGGTCCCGCGCAGATGGACGGCTATTCGATGTACATGGCGTTCGACGAAGAGTCGCTCAAGGCGATTGCAGGCATCACCCACGCCGAGTATTTCAAGGCGTCGAGCGGCGAGGCTCTGGCGCAGGTCTATGCGACCCTCAATTCGAAGTTCATCATGGAGCGCAAGGAAAGCGAGATCACCGCGCTTATCGCGGCGGTGGGCGCGGCGCTGGCGATCCTTGCGGGCGGCTTGTCGCTGGTGTGGTTCAACCGCTTCGCCTGAAGCATGCAGTCGGGCCGCGACGCTCACCGCGCGACGCCGGTGGCCCGCTGCGCCGCTCATGCCGAGAAGCGAGTTTTGCGGATGCGACGACGAGCTTCTGCAAGTCGGCGGTGCAGATGGTAGTGTTGCGACCCGCGCGCCAACCGCATCCGGATGGACCGCAGGTGCATCGTCAAACAGCAATGGAGAGGCGCAACGTGTTCGCATCAGTCAACGGATTGCAGGTCCATCATGTCATCGACGGCCCGCAAGGCGCGCCCTGGGTCACCTTCGTCACCGGTATCGCCAACGACGTCACCCTATGGGACAAGCAGGTCGCTGCCCTGGCCGGCAGCTATCGAGTCCTGCGCTACGACCTGCGCGGGCAGGGCCGGACGCAGCCCACGCCGGGGCCCTATTCGATCGCGTCCCTCGGGGCTGACCTCATCGGCCTGTGGGACGCGCTGGGCATTCGCCAATCTCATCTGGTCGGTTTGGGGCTGGGGGCCTCGATCGCGCTCTGCGTGGCTATCGAGCATCCACAGCGCTTGACGAGTCTGGCGCCGTGCTGTTGCCGCGCGCAGATGGTGCCCGAGTTCGCCGCCATGTGGAACAAGCTTTACGCCACGGTCGCTGCCGGCGGGGTCGAGGCGATCGTCGAGCAGACCGCGCAGCGCTGGTTCACCGAGGATTTCAAGGCGGCCAATCCGCAGGTGCTCGATGCCGTGCGGGCGATGATCCGCGCCACCACCAAGGAAGGGTATCTCGGCGTGGTGTCGGCGTTTCTCGGACTGGCGCTGGAAGATCGCATCGACCG
>JAYVST010000701.1:0-2531 GCA_043775255.1 Burkholderiales bacterium | reverse complement strand
CACAACATCAACGACCATGAGAGCACCACGGCAGGCGGGCTGCTGACCATGATCATCGGCACCATGGCGCAGACCGGCCAGAACAACGTCTGGTATGCCGGCGAGCCGCTGCTGGTGCTGTCCCCCGAACACGCCGCGACCATCGCCGCCGGCGGCTTTGGCAAGGACGATGTCAAGCGCGTGATCTATGAGGATGCGCGGATTCCGCTCAAGCGTTTCTCGCAAGAGAACATCGAGCGCCGCATGCCGCGCAAGTTTCCGTTGCGCTTCAAGGATCGTCCGCTGGAAACCCTGGTGCCGATCGCGCAGCGCTGGGAAGACATCATGATCGTCGTCGCCGGCGGCACCGGCAAGCATTCCATGTATCTGCCGACATTCGGCGGCACGCGTGCGGTGACCCGTGCGATCACCTTCGCCAATGGCAAGCCGTATGCGCCGACCGATCTGCACGAACCGAACTGAGAGGTTCGGAAGGTTTCTTGGCGAGTGGTCCGATGTCGGGTTGGGCAGCGCAGACGTACTCCGGCGCGGCGAGCAACGCGGGCCCGAGATCGAACCGTGCAGTAGAAGGATTTTCAACCTCCGCGGAGAATTCGCCATGCCGACCTCGTTCGCCGCCTGGACTCGCAAGTTCCTTGCGTTCTGCCTGGTGGCCGCAACGCTCGCGTCGATGCCCGATGCGTTCGCCCAGTACCCGGTGCGCCCGGTGCGGCTGGTGGTGGCCTATCCGCCCGGCGGCCCGGTCGACATCGTCGCCCGCACGCTCGCCCAGGCCATGAGCGGCCCGCTCGGGCAACCGGTGATCGTCGACAACCGCGCCGGGGCGAGCGGGATCATCGGCACCGAGCATGTGGCCCGCGCCGCGCCGGATGGATACACGCTGCTCCTGACGTCCACGCCGCTGACGATCCAGGAATCGCTGTACAAGAAGCTGCCCTATTCCGCCCTGCGCGACTTCACCTACCTGGCGGCCGCCGGATCCGGGGCACAGGTTCTTGTCGTGCATGAATCGGTGCCGGCGCAGAACCTGCGCGAGCTGATCGCCCTGGCCCGGGCCCGGCCGGGCACAATCAACTTCGCCTCACCCGGCGCCGGCGGCGCGAACCACCTTGCCGCGGAGATGTTCAAGACAACGGCGGGCATCGAAGCGACCCACGTGCCCTACAAGGGTTTCGCACCTGCCGAGGCCGACCTCCTTGGCGGGCGCATCACTTTCATGTTCTCGAGCCTTCCGGCGGCAATGCAGCATGTGCGCTCGGGAAGGCTGCGCGCGATCGGGGTCACCTCGCTGCAGAGGACGCGGGCGGCGCCGGACATCCCCACGCTAGCCGAGGCCGGGCTGCCCGGCTTCGAGGTGTCGTCCTGGTACGGTGTGGTCGGCCCGGCCGGCTTGCCGCAGGACGTGGTCGTCAAGGTCAATGCCGCAGTCAACGTTGCCCTGGAGTCCGCGCAGATGAAGGAAAGGCTGGCCGCGCTGGGTGTGGAGGCTGCGACCTCGACGCCGGATCAATATGCCGATTTCATCCGCCGGGACATCACCAAGTGGGCCAAGGTGGTCAAGGACTCGGGCGCGACCGCGGACTGACGATCGACCGCAGTGGGAAAGCGGGAACGTAACGCGGTGACCAAGGCGGCCGCGAAAGGATAGCGCCCGGTCGCAGCACCGTCGCATCGATCGGTTGGTCTGCTATCCGGTCGCGCTGGCGCCGGTGGTGCGCACCGCGTCGGCCCACACCCGGCGCTCACGCGCGAGCATGGCCTCGGCCGCTGCGGGACTCATCTGCACCACGCTGCCGAGCTGCTTGTCCATCTCCGCGGCGTAGGCGGGCTTGTTGGTCGCGGCGTTGAAAGCCGCGCGTAGCGCTGCCAGCTGCGGTGCCGGCGTTGCCGCCGGCGCAACGGCGGCGAACCAGACCGGCACATCGAGCATCGCAAAGCCCGACTCGACGAGCGTCGGCACGTCGGGCAGGGCGGGCGAGCGCGTGGCGGTGCTGACCGCGAGCGCGCGCAGCTTGCTGCCTTGCACCAGGGGCACGGCGGTGGAGGCAGCGATCAGGCTGAAGCCGATGCGCCCCGAGAGCAGGTCGGTGCGCTGCGGCGCTGCACCCTGGTAAGGCACATGCAGGAACTTCACCCCGGCGGCCGAGGCCATGACTTCAGTGGTCAGATGCGTCAGCGATCCGATGCCGTTCGATCCGTAGGACACTAAGCCGGGCTTGGCGCGCGCGAGGTCGATCAGCCCGCCGAGTGTGTTCGACGGGATCGCTTCCGGATTCGCCACCAGCACGTTTGGCAGGCTGCCCTGCATGCCGATCCAGGCGAAGTCGCGCTCGGGGTCGTACCCAAGCTTGCCGTAGAGCGGCTTGTTGATGGCGAGGATGGCCTGTCCGGCGATGAGCAGCGTGTGGCCGTCGGCCGGGCTGGATGCAACGTAGGCGGCGGCGATATTGCCGCCGGCGCCGGGACGGTTCTCCACGAAGACGTGTTGGGCGAGCGCTTCGGACAAGAGCGGCGCCATGGCGCGCGTCATG
>JAYVST010000700.1:0-3243 GCA_043775255.1 Burkholderiales bacterium | reverse complement strand
CGTTGCACCTCCTAGCCCTCCAATGATGCCCAAAGGCAGCATGGGACACGCTAAAGCACTGTCTTCGTCGGCGAGCCAACTTCAATCCGAAGACCGGCGTCGTACCCGTGAAGGGAACCCGGTGCGGCCAGAAGTGTTCGAGCGGTCGTCTGCTCGCAATAGGCGGGAGACCGCGACAGGCGCTTCTATCGCGTAGCCGGGGGCGGCGCCACGCCTTCTCGGGTAAACAGCGAAATCTCGTGCCGATACTTGCATTCGACTACTCCGAGAATCAAATCGCCGTCGATGATGAGTTGTTGCCGTCCGCAGTCGCTGCCGCCGTCCATCCAGATCACGCGATAGTTGCCAGGCTTGATGCGACCGATCAACCTGCGTGACTGGGCCGGATCGGAGATGCTGAAATCGCTGGGATCACGTTGAAACAACGCCACCGATTCTTCGTAGCGCCGCGAGATGTCGGCAAGCGACACACTGGACTTCGCATACCCCGACTCGCAATCACTGTCGAAACGCGGTTCGGTCGCGGTGATCCACTTGCAATCGCCGACCCTGGTCGCCGTGATCAGCATGCGACCATCGGGCTTTGCGCCCCTCCAAGTGCCGTGCCAATTGGGATGCGGGCCGGAGCCTGGGGGGTCGGCCTTGGTGTCGGCAGTAGACGCGGCGGCGGGCGCGGCAGGTTTGGTGTCGACCGTCATCGGCGCGGTGGCACCGTTCCGAGTCACGACCGACTTGGCTGGCGTGGCTGGCGCGGCTGGCGCAGCCGACGCGGCCTGAGTGGCTGGCGTGGCCCACGTGATGCTGGCTGTCTTACCGCCTGGTTTGATCAAGGCGACGCCGAGGCCGGCCACTCCGGCGACAACCAGCAGGCTGCCGATGATCGTCCACGCGCTCGCGCCGCGCTGGTGACGACTGCTGGTCTGCAAGGTGTTCATGGTCTATTCCAGTGCGTGGCCGCATTGACCGCAGAACTTGCGGCTCGCAGCGTTCGGTGCATTGCACCTGGTACAGGTCACTTGCGCGACCTCTTCGAGCGGAGTCGGCTCGCGGAACGCGGGGGTCTTCAACGCAACGATCGTTGTTGCACCGCCGGAGGTTGCAACCTGGCGCGACCGAAACCAGCCCGTCAGCAACAGCGCCACACCGGCACAGATCGATCCGATCGAAACCGGCATCAACCAAGCTGCCATGCCAGGATTCGCAACACCCGCGGCAGTCGTGCCGCCACCGCCAAAGCCGAATGCATACGCCGTCGACGTGGCGGCAAAGACATCGCCGCGCTTCGCATGGGTCTGGTCGAACTCGACGGTATCGCTGGCGGTCTTCGTGCCACCCGTGACGCTCTCGATCGAGCCAGGCAGACTGAGCACCAGGCGGTTCGGGAACGGAATTTCGGGTACGCGCGCCGCTACTTCCCGGTACTCGTAGCGCTTCTTCATGAACCCGCCGTCGCTGACGGTAATGGTGGCTGAGCCGTCCTCTTTCAGCATTGCGGCTGCCGGCGCCCCATCGGCTTCAATGAGCACGGCGGCCTTGCCATCGATGCGCTGGGAAAAGTCGAGCCGGACCCCGGGCGGCACTTTCTTCGGTAGATCCTTCTTCATCTCCGGGAGCACCAGGGCCTCGTATTGCGGGTCGATTTTCATCGTGCCCTTGAGGCTCACCGAACCGTCGTCGTGGACCCGAATGCGCTGTTCCACTTCGATGCAACCGCCCAAGCATGCGGCCATGCTCAGGAGCACGGCCATGCACCAGCACTTACCGGTCATCAACATCGTTGCACCTCGTTGAACGGTGGACCCACTTCATCTTGAAACTGCATTCGCCGCAGCGAACGCCTTGGCCCTGGCCCTGGCCCTGGCGAGGGACCGGCTTCGGCGCAATGGGCACACGCACAAGCGTGACAAGAGGCCGAGCTTCGGAACGCTCTTGCGCTTGACCCGCCACATGAAGCGCAGTGTCGCTCGCGAGCAAGATCAACACATCACCTCCAATTCGGAACCGTTCTCAGAGCAGCTTGCTCCCGCAACCTCCGCAGAACACCTCGTCCGGGGCAACTACAGTACCGCACTTCTGGCAGAACTTGGAGTTGGCCGCAGCGGTAGTACCCGCCACTGCCGTCGGCGCCGCCTGCGATGTCCTGCGACGGACAAAGCCAAGGTTCCGTCCCAAATCCGCGATGCTCTGCGGTGCGGCCGACGCCATCGCGCCCGACCCGGGCGTGGAGCCGAGGTCCATCTCTCCCAAAGGAACGCCTTCCGTTGGCTTGATCAGGTGCTCGATGATTCGCATCACGTTCTCGGCGGCCTTCTCGTCGATCTCTTGCCCCTCGATCACGGAGCGACCGAAAGGCAGTTCGATCTGATATCCGCTCACGTCGCGGACCCCGATTCTTAGCGTACGGTTCAGGAAGTAATACAGCAACGACAGCCCGACTCCTACGAGCAGCACCAGCATGCCGAAAACCCCTGCCACCAAGCCACCGAGCCCAATGCTGAGCGCAATGAAAATGCCGGTCTGCTTCCATGGTTTGACCCGGCCATAGGATGTGTGGGCGACGTGCTCGAGAGGCACGAAGCGGCGCTCGAAACCGGACAAAGATCCCTCCTCATAGAACACATGTCGCGAAGAGATTTGCAAGGTGGCGGTGGCGTCGATGCCAACGATCGACAGCAAGAACGACATCAAGCCCGAGTCTCGCGCGACGATGGCGACATTCGGCTCACCCGGTGCAGGGTGCGAAGTGACTTTCCACGATTTGACGACCAGTGCCATGAGCTTTCTCCTTTAGGGTTGCTGTTGGATGTCGACGACCGGCGATTTCCGAACTACTTCGGCCTGGCGCGTTTCCTCACGGCCCGATCGCCCCATCCACCGCTGCGCTGGCGCTGCCGGCACTGGTGGTGGAAGCCGCCGTGGAGCGGATCGGACATTCTTGCCCCGGGGTTGAGCCCCTCGCCCCGCTCAGAATAGGGCTCACCGCTTGTACCATTTGACTCCCCTGGAAACAACTACAAATTTTCCGTCGTGAACGAACATGCCGTATTGGACGGATAGGAAATCCAACCGCATGAGGCAAATTATGCCATCGAAAACTGGCCTCAAAAATCACGCCCACCCACCCGGGTTCGACAGTTCGAGGCAGAAAATTGTCCATCACTCCAATGGAATCAATCACTTGGCAGCGATATTGGCGAGTTTGTGTAATGGCGCGAATTGTAAAATAAATCTATGTTTATTGCT
>JAYVST010000699.1:0-3403 GCA_043775255.1 Burkholderiales bacterium | reverse complement strand
GTCGAAGGGATCCCCTCTTGCAAGCACGCGAAGCGTTGCCATCGCGCGCAGGGTATCGAGCACGGCGGTGCCGGCGGTGTTGCCATGCATGGCTTCGATGGTGGCCAGCGCATGCAGCCATGCCTGGGGCCGGCGCGAGATCGGCAGCGGCAACTGCCCGGCCAGGTGCCACAGGTCAATCGGCGCGGCCAATACGGTGGCTTGGCGACGCGCGATCCAGTCGATGATGCGTTCGGCGTCCTTCCCGCCCAATGCACCGATCACGCGCGCGGCGGTTGCCTCGGTCAGGCGCGCCAGGGCTGCGATCCCGGCATCCCCTTCGTTGATCACCACCGTCCGGATTGCGCCTGAAGCGGGCAGCGCGCGCAAGCCGTCGAATTCATCGAACCACCAGCGCTGCAATGCCGGGCCGTCCGCGAGGGCGACGAGAAATGCAGAGACGAATTCGGCGCGGTCGAGAAATTCGATCGTGGGCGCATCGCGCGCCGATTCGTCCAGCGCCCGGATCAGCCGGGTGGCGACACGCCAGACGATTTCCTCATCATTCCAGCCGCTGTTCAGGGCACATGAGATCGCGATGCGGTCGATGAATTTGATGCGCCCAGAGTATGCAAGGGACTTCGTTGCGTGCGCCAACGCGGGCTCGATGCCGCGCTCGATGCAATCACGCAACCGGCGCTGCACCGGCACCGCCCGCGCGACGGCACCGGTGAAGCGGACTGCCAGTTTTAGGTTGTCGATGGTAACCATGGGCTATCGTCGGCCAAGCGTATTGAAAGAAGATCCTGGTGGTCAATGACGCAACGGGGAACCGGGCAACGCTCCAAGCTGCTCTTCAAGCACCCTGACTTTCGCCTTCAGCGCATCGATTTCTGATTTGAGCGTGCGCATCGACTCGACAGTGAGCGCTTCAAAACCTTCAAGGCTGATGGCTTTGTGTCCATCAGGCGTTGGCTTGACCCAATTCGGTAGAACTTGCTCCACCTCTTGGGCAATAAAGCCAATGCGCTTTTCGCGGCCGACGGAGGCCTTCCATGAGAAAGTGACGCCGCGCAACCCAAGCATGGTCTCCAGAGGTTGCGAAAGCGTGTGAATGTCGGTTTTCAGCGAAGCATCCGAGGTTTTCCAGAACGTGCCGGCCTTGATAAATCCATCACCGCTAAGCGTCATCGAGTGGCTGACGACAAGGCTGACAGTCGTAAGGGCGCCCCCTATCGCGTTCTGAGTGTCGCCAACAGACAGGTTTCCATCGATCTGCGTCTGGCCAATGACGTGCAGCCCTGCTTGCGGATTGGTCGTGCCGATTCCGAAATTCGCGCCCATGAAAGCGGTGGCCTTGTTCGTTGTGGTGGAAGTGTTCTTGAACACGAAAATGCCGTCGCTGCCGCCGTCGTACGAGATGTCGGCGTCAAGGGAGTCGGGGAAAATTCGCAAGTTTCCCTGCTCAGGATTGGCTGCATTGTTCAGGCCCTGGCCCTTGATCGTGACCCGTGCAGTCAGCTCTGTTGTCGCCACGGACATTCGTTTCTCGATCCAGGCGTTTCCGTATCCCGGATCCGCGTAACCGCCGATCCCCGCTACGCTCAATGAACCCGGAGCGAGCAAGCCCATTGTGCGCACGCCACCCTTTCCAAGACGCGGCGGACTCGTGATTTCATGATCCTGGTTCAGCCACAGCCAGGTTCCATCGTTCCAGATCATGGTCGCGTCGGTGGGGAGGCTTGGCGTCGCCAGCTTTCCGGGGTTCTCAACCTTTTCTAGCACCAGGCCGCCATTGACCTGCAGCCGCCTGACCGGATCCGAAGTGCCAATGCCGACATTGCCGCCGGACTTCAAGAAAAGACGGGACTCGCTTTTCTGGTCGGATTCATGGATGTTCAAATGTTTACCGCCATTCACATCAAGACTGATGCGCCACTTGTCCTTGTTCTCGAAATCCTCGAAGCTCAGCAAGTGCTCACGCGACGCAGACTGTCTCTCGCTGCGAACCGCCAAGGGGGTGCTGGGCATCTCCGAACCGATGCCGACACGATCGGAGAGCGTCGCGTAAATCAGGCTTTTCCATTCATTCCCCGCTTTGTGGGCGACTCGGAAGTCACTTGATGTGGTCGCTTGCGTAAGCCATGCCGATGCCGACCCTTCAAAGCGAATGGTAGGCTGCTCTCCGCGCAGTGCCATGGCGCCGCCCTTGTTGTCCTTGGCCACGGCGCTCCAGTCGCCCTTTACGTCAAGCGCGGCGTCTGGATCGGCGACATTGACGCCCGCGCGGCATTCCGTCGGGTTGACGCTCCCGCTTACAACCAAAAAACTGCGCGCTCCATGTGTACTGGACGGGGGGCTGATGATGAACCGGTTGTCGATCTGCGCATCGCTGCCGATCACGACGCGCAGATGGCGTGCAGCGGCGTGGCGAGGGTCGCCGTCGGCCTCCCGCTTCATGTATAAGGGCGTGCCCTCGTCCAGTCCGTCGGCATTGCGAAAGTGCAACCTTCCACCGTTGATCTTGGCATTGCCGCCAACCCGCACATCGCCTTCCACCCATAGAAGGTCCTGGCGCAATTCCTGGATTTCTGCAGCACTAATAGCGCCTGAAGCGACGCCTGCAATTGCCAGCTCCTGTATCTTGGAATACCTGTGCGGTGCGCCCGGATCCTCACCGCGACGATGCATCACCAGTGCGCCGGCAGCCGCTTCTATGCGTTCGGCGACCACGCCAGCATGGCGGCGATGCGCCAGGCTCGCGTTGAGGATGGCATCGTCCGCTTTTTGAAAATAGCCTGCGGAACTGCCGGCACTTGTCCAGCGCGCATAGCCCAGCGGGATGAGCCACGGTTGCGGCTTGCCCTCCGGGTCGGGAAACGTTTGGTGCGGAACTGAACTGTCCCAAAGTCGCGGCGCTGCAGCATCAAACGCCGACCGGGTATCCATCGCGTCCAGCGTGCGGTCGCCAATGGTGACGCGGGGAAGGTCGTCCGGTTTGTACGAGCGCATGTCGAACACGAGCTGGAAGCCTTCCTGGGCGCGGGCGTTTTGGTCGCCGTCGATGCAGGACTCGAATCCGGGTGCGGGTGCACCGCCTCGCACTTCGTTGTAAGCGATGCAAACGAGCATGGCGTTTCCGCCCGCCGTCGTCGCAAACGGGAAGCGTTCGGAAAGGGACTTTTCCATCAGGCGCTGCGGCCGGGTGACGACAATCGCCCTGCCGAAGCCGTCCCAGGCGATGCCCGGCTGCAAGATCACCTCGACCCGCCCGCGCTTGCCCGCTGCCGGGACTTCATGCAACTCTAGCCCGCTTGCGATGCCCCAGGTGTGGGCGCCGAGCGCGTGCCGAGCGTTGGTCACGCGTGCGTAGTCGACTACGGCGGCCAGGTCGTCGGCGGAGAGATACTGGCCCTCGTAGAAG